>CAJBVG010000022.1 GCA_903958995.1 uncultured bacterium
AAGGTGAAATTTAATCGCTCGGGGATAGCCTGACTTTTATAATTTTCGGTAGCGCATTTTATTTCTATTCGGTTTAATAATAATTCCTTGAATGCAAATGAAATCAATCCCTCACAAGCTTTTGTTATTATTCCGTACCCTTGATAATCTTCAGAAATCCAATACCCAATTTCACCAATTTTATTTCTAGCATCAATTTTATAAATACCTATTCGTCCAACGATAATATTATTGAAAAGGATGATATATGCATATTCATTTCCATCAGCATTTCGTTGCTTCGCTCCATTGATGAAATTATGCATAAATTCCACCGATTGCATCTGATCAATCCAAGCCATCCATTGTGAAATATGTTCACGATTATCTTCCGCCAATTCATACAAGGCATCAGCATGATGATCGGCAACTAATTCTAATTTTATTTGAGAGTCGATTTGTAAGTTCATTCTAGTTTCAAGATAGAAATTTAATTCTAAAATTTTACGAGCACACGATTAATGAGCACACGAGCACACGAACTTGGTCAAATAGTCATGTCACCTCCACCTCAAAGTGCCATAATTTCAGATAATTGCCTTAAAAATTGCTTTGGTTCGGGTATTGACGATTGTTTGTAAACATTAATACGATGAACTTACAACAATATACCATTAAGTCGCAAGAAGCCATTAACAAAGCAATTGAGATTGCTTTAGGGTTTGGCCAAAACACGGTGGAGCCTGCACATCTTTTAAAATCATTATTAGAAGTAGATGAGCATGTAATTCCATTCATTCTAAAAAAATCAAATGCCAATGTAAACCGAATCAAGGAAGTGAATGAATCGATTATTCAATCCTTCCCAAAAGTGAGTGGTAGTGGACCTTTTTTATCCAACGCTACAAACAATGTATTCAACAAATCTCTTCAGCTGATGAAAGAATTTGGAGATGATTTTGTATCCATAGAGCATTTATTTTTATCGCTTGTTCAAACCACCGATAAAGTATCGAGTATGCTTAAAGATGCTGGATTGAATGAGAAAGATGTGAAGTTAGCCATTAAGGAACTGCGAGGAAATTCAACTGTTACAGATGCTAATGCAGAGAACTCTTATCAAGCATTAAATAAGTATGCGAAAAATTTAAATCAACTTGCAGAGCAAGGTAAACTTGACCCTGTGATTGGACGTGATGATGAAATTCGTCGTGTTATACAAATCCTTTCGCGTAGAACGAAAAACAATCCGATTTTAATTGGTGAGCCAGGTGTTGGTAAAACAGCCATTGCCGAAGGCATTGCACACCGTATTGTGAAAGGAGATATCCCTGAGAATCTAAAAACCAAAACAGTCTATTCTTTAGACATGGGTTCATTAATTGCCGGAGCAAAATACAAAGGTGAGTTTGAAGAACGATTAAAAGCGGTTGTTAAAGAAGTTACCCAAAGTGATGGTGATATAATTCTGTTTATTGATGAGATTCATACGCTTGTAGGTGCTGGAGCTTCAGAAGGAGCAATGGATGCGGCTAATATTTTAAAACCTGC
>CAJBVG010000023.1 GCA_903958995.1 uncultured bacterium
AAATACTAGCGGTTTAAGCTCTGGTTTTTATCTCTTATTGACATCTAATTATTCTTATAAAATATTTATTCCTTAAAATATTTATTTACAATTATTCTCATTTTGAATTAAACATAATTATTTTATGATTTTCTCAGAATCTAATTCAAAATGCAATCAATTTACGTATAACTTTATAGACAATAATCTAATACTAAATCAAATTTAACTATACCGTATATTTGAATATAACGCTTATTAATTATTGATAACCCTAATCCTGCATTTTAACTCGTTCTTTATATTCTAAGGCTATTTCTCCAAGAAAGATTTTAATAAGGCTTCGCGATGATCGGGATGTGCAATGCTGATTAAGGCTTTAGCACGTTGCTCCAAATTTTTACCGAATAAGTTTACTGCACCGTACTCCGTAACCACATGATGAACGTGACCACGAGTAGTCACTACACCTGCTCCAGGTTTTAGGTTGAATACAATTTTCGATTCCCCTTTATTGGTAATAGATGGCATCGCAATAATCGGTTTACCATTTTTAGAAATGGCTGCAGCACGCATAAAGTCCATTTGCCCACCAATGCCCGAAAACATTTTATTGCCAATTGAATCGGCACATATTTGTCCAGTTAAATCAATTTCTAAAGCAGAGTTTATAGCGGTTACTTTATCGTTTCGGTAAATGTTTAATGGAGAATTCACATAGATTACATCACGCATTTTAACGAGCGGATTATCATCTAAGAAATCATATACTTTTTTACTACCGTATGCAAATGTTGCTACGATTTGATTTTTATCGATTTTCTTTTTGCTACCAGTAATAGCACCTTTGTTATACAATTCAATTAATCCATCCGAAAACATCTCGGTATGAATCCCTAAGTTTTTATGGTTTCCTAAGCACGAAAGTACTGCATCGGGAATAGCACCAATACCCATTTGTAAACAAGCACCATCTTCAATAAGCTCAGCTACGTTATGTCCGATGTTTGTTTCTACTTCGGTAATCGGGTGAGCATGCATTTCAGGAATTTCTTCATTGCATTCTACACCATAATGAATTTTACTTTTGTGAATCATACCATCACCGTGTGTACGCGGCATCTTCGGATTCACTTGAGCGATAACAATTTTTGCATATTCCACAGCAGTTAAGCTGGTATCTACCGAAACGCCTAAACTGCAATAGCCATGGGCATCTGGAGGAGATACATGTATTAATGCAATATCTAATGGTAAAATATTTTGTTTAAATAAAAGAGGAACTTCAGAAAGGAAAACTGGAATAAAATCGGCACGCTTCTCATTGATGGCCTTACGAACATTGGCACCAATGAAAAAGGCATCAAGCTTGAAATGCTCTTCCATTCCAGGAGCAGTATAAGGTGCTTCACCTTCGGTATGTAAATGAACGATGTTAACGTTTTTAAGTTCGTTTTTACGAGCAACCATCGCTTTAATAAGTAATTGTGGGGCAGCAGCTACGCTGTGTATAAACACTCGATTGCCTGAAAGTATTTTACTAACGGCTTCTTCAGCAGAACAAATAATCATGATGTCAATTCGGTTTAGGTGTATTAATTATGGGCAAAATTAATGTCTAGTGTTCGAACTAAAAATGATTAATGTCATTAATGTTCAACTATTTTTTGATTTCAGGATCCATTTCTACTAGTTTCTTCAAAGCTGTATAGGTAATCTCATCTTGCGATTGAAATTGAGATTTGAAGAAAACGAATAGGGAGCTTAAAAACCAGTTCTTTGCTTCCACGGAATTCGTAATTTTTAATGTAGTCGTAAATTCTTTCGGAGTGCTTAATGAAATGGTAATATGATTTTTTAACACATTGTTATCCAATTGATACTCATACAATTCATTAGGCATCACATTGATGACTTTATACTCATTAATAAACGATTGCTTCGCATCTTTCAAGTATATTTTATAGGTACTTTCTTTTAAGAAAGGTTCGCCATTCGTTATTTCTATCTTCTCAAATCCTTGCATCCATTGACTCATAAGCGAATCATTGGTAAATACTTCCCAAGTTTGTGCAGTTGAACGATTAATCGTAATGCTCGTTTCATAATTCACTACAGGTTTTACTACTCCAATAATGTAGAAGCCTAAGAAACAAGTAGCAATAAATCCAACTACGTAAAATAATATCTTCATTTTTTAATATTTATCCGTGCGATAAAAAGATGATGGCAGAAACTAAGAATAGTAAAATAAAAAAGAGAACTCTTGCATACACCAGGAAACGCTTTACTTTCCTAGTCTTTTCAGAATCTTCTTCTCTTACAAACAATAAACTTTCCGACTCACTTTTCTCTTTTATTTTGTGTTTTACCTTGCGGTAAGAAATTCGATGTTCATCTAACAATTCATTACAATGCTCACAGCGATCAGTTTCCAAACCAACACGGTTGGTCCACTGATGACAGTTTTTGCAAAGAGCTTTTATCATAACAAATTATGAATTATGAATTATGAATTTTGAATTGTATTATGTATTAAGTATTACGTATGTTGTTTCAAACAGCCAAAAATTTACAATTTAAAATTTACAATTTAGAATTAAACTTTAGAACTAAATTTTTTAGTTCTAAAGTTTTCTGCCTTTCATCTTCGACTTCTTCACATTAACCTTCGTAGCCACTGATTTTTTAACTTTTAGTTTTGCGAATATTCCATTAGGAGATACTTGATAAACAGTACCGCCATAATTAACAGTTGCGTTATTATTTTTATCGATGCTCGCTAATTGTAATACATAAGAACTTTTGATGTTCCCTGTGCGAGGCATAACAAATATTAGGCTTTTCGAATCTTCGGCTTCAAAAGAAATCGATAATTTATCACCAGCAATCGCGGTGCAAACACCAGGAGTATTGCGTTTTAATTTTATGATTTGGATTGATTTTCCATTTTCAACCTTAATTGTTCCAGAGCTTACTTTTGTTTCACCAGAAGAAACTACTCGCTTTAATTCTACATTACGATCAACATAATATTGAAGTTTAGTTAAAGAGGTATTAGTTGCCGCAACACGATTACGAACTTCAGTGTTGAAACTAATTTTTCTACTACATGAACTAAATGAAAGTCCAATGATTACGATGCAAATCGAGAGTGTTAATTTATTTTTCATATTTTTTAAAATTCCTAATTCCTAATTCCTAATTGACCTGTTTTTTCATAGCTATACGGTACAGAATCACACCCATTAGCACAAAGAACCCAAAGCCTAAGAGTTGGAATCCGTTTGCCCCAAAGATACTTGTTAATCCGTGTTCTGCATTTACTTTTTGTAAAGCATTTGCTACGTTATCATTTACAGAAAGAATGGCTACGAGCACACCTGCCAGTGCACCCCCGGCGACTAGTCCGGTAGCGTATAAACTACCATTACCAAGTTCTTCATCTTCTTTCGCTTCGCCTTTTTTCGCTTTACGAACTTCCACTGCTTTCTTCACTAAACCACCAGCAAATATTGGTAGGGTAGTAGAAAGAGGTAAGTAAGCACCAACGGCGAATGATAAAGAGTTCACACCACAAAGTTCCATGGTAACCGATAAGAAAACACCAACTAACACAAATTGCCAATCGAGGTTGAATGATAATATTCCTTTAATTAGAGTGGCCATTAAAGTCCCTTGAGGAGCAGGATATTTATCACTACCAATGGTATGTGTAATTCCTTGCTTCAACATTTCAGCTGTTGGAGTATCCAATATTTTAACTGTTAAGCCGATGAAGATTGAAGATACTATAGCACCAATAAATAATGCCATCTGCTGGTATTTAGGTGTTGCTCCAACTATGTAACCTGATTTTAAATCTTGTGATGTTGCACCAGCATTTGCGGCAGCAATGCAAATCATACCGCCAACGACTAATGCCATTGGTTCATAAAATTTGCCTGTCCAGCCCACTGCTATAAACACCAAGCAAGTACCCATCAGTGTTGCAATGGTCATTCCCGAAATCGGATTATTAGAAGAACCAATTAATCCTACAATACGAGAAGAAACGGTAACGAAGAATGCACCGAATATGACTACTAATAAACCAATCAGTAATTTATTCCAAATACTATCTCCAGGTATTTGAGGAAGCAAAGCCATCAATACGATTAAAGCAATACTACCAAATAAAACAACCTTGATGTTTAAATCTTGTTCCGTACGTTTTACTACTTTTTTCTCACCCTTTTCTCCAACAGAACCAAGGCTATCTTTAAATGATGAAATAATAGTAGGAATAGTTTTGAATAAAGTAATGAAACCACCAGCAGCAACAGCACCCGCACCAATCTGACGAATGTAGGCACGATAAATTGCCGAAGCGGTATCGGCAAACGTATGTGTTATAGGATCCCAACCACCTGGTCCACCAGCTGTGGTTAAATCTTTTAAGTAGCCTAATTTTATTAATTGTAAAGCGGTTGTATCTGCAGGAACAACTGATGCTAATAAGGGAATTAATCCAAGCCATGCAATTACACCACCAGCAACTAAAACACCAGCAATTTTAAATCCGATGATATAACCTACACCCATGTATTCTGGAGTAATTTCTCCACTCACCGTTGCAGATGGGAAATACTTATTGGTTTGAGTTGTCACATAAGCAGGTACTTCAGAAATTACGTGAAATACTTTTTGCAACATGGCATATACTAATGCGAAACCTAATCCTAAGAAAGCCGTTTTAGCAAAGTCGCCACCTTTTTCTCCAGCCTTTAAAACTGAGGCACAAGCAGTACCTTCAGGGTAGGGAAGCGTATCGTGTTCTTTTACGATGAGTGATTTTCGTAAAGGAATCATCATTAAGGTTCCTAGTATACCACCGAGAATGGCAAGCGTTAAAATAGTCATGTATCCGAAATACATTTCTCCACTACTTGCACCCGATTCGTTAGCCGATAAAAACAAGAAGCCAGGTAAGGTGAATACCACACCAGCTGCAATGGATTCTCCAGCGGAGCCTGTGGTTTGTATAATATTGTTTTCGAGGATGGTTGTGTTAAAGAACTTTCTCCCCAACGTAATTGCAATTACTGCAATGGGGATGGAAGCGGAAACGGTTAGTCCGGCTTTTAAAGCCAAGTAAACGGTAGCTGCACCGAAAATAATTCCAAAAATACTTCCAAGAATAATCGACTTAAAAGTGAATTCAGCCATCTTTGTTTCATCTGGAACAAAGGGCTTAAAAGATGAAGGTTCCTGCATAGGACTAAAATACGAAAAAATCGTAAATCGTCCCTTCGGCTCCGCTCAGGGACCGGTGCTTAATTGTCCAAATTGACTAATTGTTCAATGTCCATTAACATATTAACACATTCCCTCATTAACATATTAATCTTGTCCAGCGTCCATTGTCTAGTGTCTAGTGTCCAATGTCTTATATCTCATGTCTAGCTGAATATCTATAAAAACGCCTAAAATCTTTGTAAAAATCAATTCATAAAGTATCTTGCAATTTGATTAAGTAAAAAATAACCTAATTATAATTAAACTAATATGAGTCAAGCAGCAGTAAAAACATCCCATCCGAAAGGACTCTGGGTATTATTTGGAACTGAAATGTGGGAACGTTTCAACTTCTACGGAATGAGAGCAATCTTAACGCTCTTCTTAGTGAATTCATTGATGATGAAAGAAGAAGAAGCTTCTATTATCTATGGTGGGTTCTTAGGCTTATGTTACCTTACTCCAATGTTAGGTGGTTTTATTGCCGATCGTTTCTTCGGAAATAGAAATTGTATTATGCTTGGTGGATTAATGATGGCTATTGGCCAATTTTTATTATTCATTAGTGCAAGTGTTTTCCGAACAGATATTAGCATGGCAAATATGTTAATGTGGTCTGCTTTAGGAATAATTATTTTCGGTAATGGTTTCTTTAAACCA
>CAJBVG010000024.1 GCA_903958995.1 uncultured bacterium
ATATCAGTCTATTATAAAGACAACCTAGAACCTATCATACATTTACTACACAAACATGGAGTAAATATTTACTCAACAGGTGGTACCGAAACATTTATCAAAAACTTAGGAGTACCTGTAATCCCAGTTGAAGACCTTACTTCCTATCCTTCAATTTTAGGTGGTCGTGTAAAAACCTTACATCCAAAAGTGTTCGGAGGAATCTTATCAAGAAGAGAATTAGATTCGGATAAGGCTCAATTAGAACAATACGAAATTCCTGAAATCGACCTTGTCATTGTTGATTTATACCCATTCGAGGAAACACTAGCTTCAGGAGCTTCTGAACAAGACATCATCGAAAAGATTGACATAGGTGGTATTTCATTAATTCGAGCTGCAGCTAAAAACCATAAAGATGTAATCATCGTTTCATCTAAAAACGATTACACTTATTTATTAGAAGTACTTGAGAATAACCAAGGCTCTTCTACATTAACCGAACGCAAGGAGTTTGCTAAACGTGCTTTTAACACTAGCTCACACTACGATACAGCGATATTCAATTACTTTAATAGAGAAAACCCTTTAGAAGTTTTCAAGCAAAGCGTACAAGATTCACAAGTTCTTCGTTACGGGGAAAACCCTCACCAACGTGGTGTTTTCTATGGTAATTTAGAAGCCATGTTTGATAAATTAAACGGTAAGGAATTATCTTACAATAACCTTGTAGATGTTGATGCCGCAGTAGAACTTATTAAAGAATTTACAGAACCAACATTTGCCATTTTAAAACATACTAATGCATGTGGATTAGCAACTAGAAGTAGCTTAAAGCAAGCTTGGATTGATGCTTTAGCTGGCGATCCTGTTTCTGCTTTTGGTGGTGTAATTATTACGAATAGAGTAATAGATGTAGATACAGCAAAAGAGATTCACTCGTTATTCTGTGAAGTACTTATTGCTCCAGGATTTGATGCTGATGCAGTTTCTATACTATCAGAAAAGAAAAATAGAATTTTATTGGTTCAAAAAAATGTTGAATTACCTAAAAAGTTATTCAAAACTCTATTAAATGGGGTGATTGAGCAAGATAAGGACCTATCGATGGAAGGTGTTGCTGATATGCGTAGTGTAACTACAAATACACCAACTGAACAAGAATTAAACGACCTAGCATTTGCGAATAAGCTTGTAAAACATACCAAATCAAATACTATCATTCTTGCAAAGAACAATCAGTTATTAGCAAGTGGTGTAGGACAAACCTCAAGAGTTGATGCTTTAAAACAAGCCATCATTAAAGCTGAAGCCTTCGGTTTCGATTTGAAAGGTGCTGTAATGGCGTCTGATGCCTTCTTCCCATTCCCTGATTGTGTGGAGATAGCAGGAAACGCAGGTATTACAGCCGTAGTGCAACCTGGTGGGTCAATTAAGGACCAAGATTCGATTAACTATTGCAATGATCATCAGATAGCAATGGTCATGACTGGAATTAGGCACTTTAAACATTAGTATTGATTTTTATGGATTATTATTCATAAATTGACAATCATTTTATCAAAAAACTGTAGAAATAAAAAGAAGAAATGGGATTATTTAATTTTTTCACGCAAGAAATTGCCATTGACCTAGGAACAGCGAATACGCTAATTATACATAATGACAAAGTTGTTGTCGATGAACCATCGATTGTAGCTATCGATCGCAAAACAAGTAAAGTTATTGCGGTTGGTAAACAAGCCATGCAAATGGACGGTAAAGCTCACGATGGTATCAAAACTATTCGCCCACTGAAAGATGGTGTAATTGCAGACTTCGATGCTGCAGAACACATGATTCGTGGTATGATTAAAATGATTAACCCAGGACGTGGTTGGTTCTTACCTTCATTACGTATGGTGATTTGTATTCCTTCAGGTATTACCGAAGTGGAAAAACGTGCCGTACGTGACTCTGCAGAAATTGCAGGTGCAAAAGAAGTTTATATGATTCACGAACCTATGGCAGCAGCAATCGGTATTGGTATCGATGTGGAAGAGCCTATGGGAAATATGATTATTGATATCGGTGGTGGTACAACAGAAATTGCTGTCATTGCCCTATCAGGTATCGTATGTGATCAATCAATCCGTGTTGCGGGTGATAACTTCGATAGTGATATTGTACAGTACATGCGTAGAGAACACAATATTTTAATTGGTGATCGTACTGCAGAAAAAATAAAGATTGAAGTAGGTGCTGCCTTAACCGAACTTGATGAACCACCTGCAGATTTTGCGGTTCAAGGAAGAGATTTAATGACAGGTGTGCCAAAACAAATTAAAGTTTCTTATACAGAAATTGCTCATTGTTTAGATAAATCCATTTCTAAAATTGAGGAAGCAATTTTAAAAGCTTTAGAGATTACACCTCCAGAATTATCTGCTGATATTTACCAAACTGGTATTTATTTAACAGGTGGTGGTGCATTATTGCGTGGCTTAGATAAACGTATTTCTAGCAAAACTAAATTACCAGTTCATATTGCTGAAGATCCTTTGCGTGCGGTAGTTAGAGGTACAGGTATTGCACTTAAAAACATTGGTAACTTCAAGTTCTTAATGACCTAATTGTTGAAAGTAAATTAATCAATGCGTAACCTTTGGCTTTTCTTTCTTCGATACTATGCTTTCTTCTTATTTTTAATACTAGAAGCATTTGCTATTGTATTGATGATAAATAATAATAGCTATCACAGTGCTTCGTATTTTAATTCTGCTAACAACATTAGTGCTGATGTATTTGCATACGTTTCCAATGCAAAATCGTTTGTGAATCTCCAAACTGTTAACGATAGTTTATCAAAAGAGAATGCTCGTTTATTAAATCTTTTACTTTCATCACCCTATTCTAATGGAGTAAAAAAGATTACGAAAAGCGACTCCTCAACATTAAGACGATACTCTTACATTGAAGCGAAAGTGATGAACAACTCTGTTCATAATAGAAATAATTATTTAACACTTGATCGTGGTTCCTTACAAGGTGTAAAGCCTAAGATGGGTGTTATCTGTGGCAATGGAATTGTTGGTACGGTGAAAGATGTAAATGAACATTTTTGTACCGTCATCTCTTTCTTGCATAAAGATTCTCGAATATCGGCTAGACTTTCTGCAACGAAAGACTTTGGTTCATTGGTTTGGGATGGTGAGAATCCGAGATTCGCATCGCTCAAAGACATTCCAACTCACGTAAAAGTGAAACTTGGAGATTCGGTAACTACAACTGGTTACTCACAAAAATTTCCTGAAAATATTTTTGTTGGACGTGTTGTTAGATGTGAATTAAAAAGTGGTGATAATTTCTATAATATTGAAGTAGCTTTATCTACTCACTTCTCTACCTTACGTTACGTTTACATTGTAGAAGATAATTTTGCTAAAGAATTAGCTGATTTAGAAAGCAAGGAGGTTGGAAATGATTAAGGTTTATTTAAGTAATCTATTTCGTTTTTTCTTTCTCATCTTATTACAAGTACTTATCCTAAATAATATCGGATTGTACAATATGGTGAACCCCTATTTGTATGTTATGTTCATCCTATTATTACCCTTAGAAACTCCATTATATTTATTACTCGGACTTTCTTTTGCAATGGGACTATCTATTGATATTTTTTCGAACACAGGTGGAATGCATGCAGCAGCTTGTACACTTATGGCTTTTGTTCGTCCCTTAGTATTATTGATTATTACTCCAAGAGGTGGTTACGAACACCAACCGGTACCTAGCCTTAGAAACATGGGTATCCAATGGTTCTTAACCTACTCGGTAATTTTGGTATTGGTTCACCATCTCCTATTATTTCAATTAGAAGTATTTAGAGTTAACGAGTTTCTCATTACTTTTACAAGATCAATACTAAGTAGCATTTTCACCTTAGTACTGATTTTTATTGCACAATATTTAACAGGTAGTTCGAAGAAAAGAATATGAACATCTTTTTCGAAAGGAAATTCGTCATTCAAGGCTTGGTGGTTTTCATCGCCTTTATTCTTCTATCGCGATTGTTTTATATTCAGGTAATTGATGACAGTTACTTCTTATCAGCAAATAACAATGTACTTCGTAAAATAAACATCTATCCTGCTCGAGGTATAATATACGATCGTAACGGACATATATTAGTTCAGAATGAACCAGTATATGACTTGATGGTGATTCCAAAACAAACAAAAGATATTGATACGCTAAACTTTTGTAAACTTATTGGAATTTCTAAATCAGAATTTACTGAGAAAATTAAAAAGGCAAGAAAATACTCGCCCTTCAAAGCTTCTATTTTCGAAAAGCAATTGTCGGCAAGAGTTTATGCCTCATTCCAAGAACAGCTCTATGAATTCCCCGGATTCTATGTACAAAATCGTACTGTAAGAAAATACCCCGACTCTGCAGCTTCACATGTTTTAGGATATATTGGAGAGGTAAACGACCGTATCATTGCAAGCACAAACAACTACTATCAAAAAGGTGATTATATCGGTATTAGTGGAATCGAAAAATCATACGAAAATATTTTAAGAGGACAACGTGGCACCAAAGTAATTATGGTGGATGTGTTGAACAGAGACCAAGGTTCATACGAAAATGGGGCCTACGATACTGTTGCTATTGCTGGTGAAAAATTAGTTTCGTCGATTGATTTTGAAATGCAAAAATTGGGCGAAGCCTTAATGCGAAATAAAAAAGGCAGTATCGTTGCAATCGAACCGAGCACTGGCGAAATCCTTTGTTTTATTAGTAGTCCAGGATACGACCCGAATTTATTAGTAGGTAGAGAACGTGGAAATAATTACATAAAACTTTTAAGAGATCCTCAAAAACCATTATTTGTTCGACCATTAATGGCACAATATCCACCAGGTTCAATTTTCAAAGCTGTAGAAGCCTTAGTAGCACAACAAGAAAACTTAATATTCCCTGAAACTAGGTTCCCCTGCGGTGGAGGTTATTCAATAGGTAGTCGTACCGTAAAATGTATGCACAACCACTCTCCATTAAATCTTCAAGAATCCATAGCACAATCATGTAACAGTTATTATTGCTGGACATTCAAAAAACTAATTGATCAAGGGAATTACGGCAGTGCTGAAAAAAACTTTTTAAAATGGAGAGAGTACGTTAATAAATTCGGTATCGGCAAAAAAACAGGAATTGATTTACCAAACGAATTAAACGGATTACTTCCAACTGTTGCTTTCTATGATAAATACTACGGATCCGGACATTGGAAATCATCAACGATTATTTCATTAGCCATCGGACAAGGAGAATTAGGAGTTACACCATTACAAATGGCCAATGTTACAGCTGCTATTGCAAACAAAGGATGGTACTATAACCCTCACTTAATTAAAGCTATTGGGAATAATAACACACAGAAAATAGAATTTACAACGAAGAATTATGTTGGCATTGATTCTGCATATTTTAATATTGTAATTAGTGGAATGCAAGATGTAGTAGAACGAGGAACGGCTACTTATGCAAAAATTGATGGCATTACGATGTGTGGAAAAACTGGAACAGCTCAGAACCCTCAAGGAAAAGATCACTCGGTTTTTTTCGCATTCGCACCAAGAGACAATCCTAAAATAGCAATCGCGGTAGTAGTTGAAAATGCTGGTTTTGGTTCTATCTGGGCTGCTCCTATTGCAAGTTTATTAGTAGAAAAATATTTAAAAGATACCATTAGCAGACCTCAATATTATATTGATCGTTTGTTAAATGCAGATTTAATTCATGCTCCAGTATTGAGCGCAGAGGATATAAAGAAAGCTGAAGAAAAGAAGAAAAAATAAAACTATCGAAGCGAAGACGCTTCGATAAACAATAAAAAAATGAGTGAATTAAGGCAAAATAAATTTTGGAAAAATATCGACACACCAACGATAGTGCTATACCTCGTGTTAGTACTCATTGGATGGTTGAGTATTTATTCTGCCGTATATGACGAAAGTCACCGCTCTATTTTTGATATCGAAAAAAATTATGGGAAGCAATTAATCTGGATTCTTTCAGCCTTTTTTATTGCCTTCATGATAATCACCATTGAGTCGAAATTTTTCTCTGTATTCTCTTATGGTATTTATGGTGGCACACTCGTCTTACTAGTCGCAGTCCTCTTCTTTGGTAAATATGTTAACGGATCACGATCGTGGTTCGAAATTGGTTCCTTTAGGCTCCAACCTGCTGAATTTGCTAAGTTCGCCACGGCTTTAGTCATTGCAAAATACATCAGCACAACGAACAAAAAGCTCAAAGATATGCGGACTATTTCTGTCAGCTTAGGAATTCTATTCCTGCCGATGGCATTAATTTTATTGCAAGGAGATGTGGGCTCTGCAGTTTCTTATGTTGCATTTGTCTTTGTATTATATAGAGAAGGCCTATCCGGTTTTGTATTAGTCTTTGGTGTATTATTAGCGTTAATATTTATACTAGCCCTTCTATTCCCTCCTACAAATATTTACATTGGAATAACAATCGCTTCAACATTGGCGTACCTTTATTTCCGTAAAAAGAAATATGCATTTACCATTATTGTTATTGCAACCATAATGTCTATATCTATGGTTGCTGGATTTGATTATACTTTTAACCATGTACTAAAATCACATCATAGAGATCGTTTAAATAACTTAGTGGGTAAGGAAATTGACTTAAAAGGTGCTGGCTATAATGTGAACCAAAGTAAAATTGCCATAGGCTCTGGAGGATTTACAGGTAAAGGTTATCTTAATGGCACACAAACCAAATACGATTTCGTTCCCGAACAAAGTACCGACTTTATTTTCTGTACCGTAGGCGAAGAATTTGGATTCGCAGGAAGTCTTGCACTCATTGGATTATTTACTGCCTTACTCTTACGTATCATCTTTTTAGCCGAACGACAACGATCGGCATTTAGTCGAATTTACGCATACGGAGTAGCCAGTATTTTGTTTATGCACCTTACTATTAACATCGGCATGACCATTGGACTAGTACCCGTAATTGGTATTCCTTTGCCATTTGTAAGTTATGGTGGTAGTTCGTTATGGAGCTTTACGATTCTCTTGTTTATATTAATTAAACTGGATTCGAATAGACAGAATATTATTCGTTAGTTCGTGTGCTCATGTGCTCGTGTGCTCGTAAAAAAATGAGCATACTAGCACACGATATTAACAATTCTCCCTTTTACGAAAATAAACTTCTTCAAGTCCTTGCCCTCTAATTGCTTTTGTACATCAGCGTTTGCAAGCACAATAGCTTTTGCATCGGCTTCGGCAATATCTACAGGCATAGAAATATTGGTACGTGTTTTTCCGTTAAATGATATCGGATACGAGAACTCGCTTTCTACTAAATACTCTTCTTTAAATATTGGATAAGTAGCATAAGTAATCGATTCTTTTTCTCCTAATAATTTCCAACACTCTTCTGTAATATGTGGTGCATAAGGAGAAAGAGTAATCGTTAATTCTCGAAGAATTTCTCTCTTGTTACATTTTAAATCCATTAATTCATTCACACAAATCATGAAACTACTTACCGATGTATTGAACGAAAATTTCTCAACATCATCTTGTACTTTTTTTATGATTTTATGCAAGGATTTATATTCCTCTTTTGTAGGTGTTTCATCACTCACTACAAAATCGAAATTATCATTGTGGAATAACTTCCAATACTTACGTAAGAACTTAAACACTCCTTCAATACCATTGGTATTCCAAGGTTTGCTCTGTTCTAATGGACCAAGGAACATTTCGTACATACGAAGTGTATCGGCACCATAACGCTCAATAATATCATCAGGATTAACTACGTTGTATTTCGATTTCGACATTTTCTCGACTTCAAAACCACATAGGTATTTCCCATCACTTAATATAAATTCAGCATCATGATATTCCGGTAATGAAACTTTAAATTTTTCGATATCTAAAACATCATTAGAAACAATATTCACATCAACATGCAAAGCAGTGGTTTGATAATCTTTTCTTAAATCGTATGATACAAACTTATTTGTTCCATTAATACGGTAAACAAAATTTGAACGACCCTGTATCATTCCTTGGTTAATCAACTTTTGAAATGGTTCTTCGAAATTCAAGAATCCTTTATCTTTCAAAAATTTATTCCAGAAACGCGAGTACAATAAATGTCCAGTTGCATGTTCTGAACCGCCAATGTATAAATCCACTTGGTTCCAATAATCTAAGGCTTCTCTACTAGCGAACTCATTCGTATTTGTAGGATCCATGTACCTTAAGAAATACCAAGAAGAACCTGCCCAACCTGGCATGGTGGTTAATTCGTATTCGAATTGATTTTCGTATTTCCAATCGGTTGCACGAGCCAATGGTGGTTCACCCGTTTCAGTAGGTAAAAATTTATCTACACTAGGCAATTCTAAAGGCAAATCTTTTTTATCAACTAAATAGGGCATTCCGTTTTTGTAATACACAGGAATTGGTTCACCCCAATAACGTTGGCGACCAAAAACAGCATCACGTAAACGGTAATTTATTTTTCCTTTTCCTAAATTTCTTTTTTCAATTTCTTCAATACATTTCTGCATTGCTTCTTTCACATCCAATCCATTTAAGAAATCCGAATTAATCAATTTCCCTTCTTTTGCATCGTATGCTTCAACAGTAATATCTCCACCTTCCACTACTTGTGTAATTGGCAAATTGAAATGTTTCGCAAAAGCTTAATCTGTCGTATCATGAGCAGGAACTGCCATTACCGCACCTGTACCATAACTTGCCAATACGTAATCGCCAATCCAAACTGGAATATTTTCACCACTAAATGGATGCTTAACATACCCGCCTGTAAATTGACCAGTAATCGTTTTTACATCACTCATGCGATCACGTTCCGATTTTACAGCAGACACTTTCTTATAGGCTTCCACAGCATCTTTAAATTCAGCAGTTGTGAATTGATCAACCAATTCATGTTCTGGTGCAAGTACTAAAAAGGAAACACCAAATACGGTATCAGGACGAGTAGTGAATACTTCAATGTTTTCAAACTTCAACGAACTCCCCTTACTCTTGCCTATCCAATTCTTTTGCATTTCTTTCACCGGATCTGGCCAATCAATCGTATCTAATCCATTAATTAAACGATCTGCATAAGCAGTAATTCTCATCGACCATTGGCGCATTAATTTTTGCTCAACAGGATAACCACCTCGTTCCGAATACCCATCTTTAACTTCGTCGTTGGCTAATACTGTACCCAATGCTGGACACCAATTCACCCAACTATCCGCTAAATAAGCAAGTCGGTAACTCAATAAAATATTTTGTTGCTTCTCTTCCGAGAACGAATTCCACTCCTCTGCAGTAAAAATATCTTGCTCGTGTTGAGCAGCATTTACTTTAGCATTTCCCTCATTAGCGAATAAGCTAATCAACGTATTAATATCTACTGCTTTATCAGATGAATTATTATACCATGAATTAAATAACTCTTCGAAAATCCATTGAGTCCAACGATAATATGCAGGATCACTCGTCTTCACCTCTCTATCCCAATCAAATGAAAATCCAACACGATCCAATTGCTCACGGTAACGAGCAACATTCTGTGCCGTAGTTACAGCCGGATGTTGTCCCGTTTGAATAGCATATTGTTCGGCTGGTAAGCCAAACGAATCGTATCCCATTGGGTGTAACACATTGTATCCTTTGAGTCTTTTATATCTAGAAAAAATGTCGGTAGCAATATATCCTAGCGGATGCCCCACGTGTAATCCTGCCCCAGAAGGGTACGGGAACATGTCCAAAACATAAAACTTTGGCTTATTAGACTTGTTTTCAGTCTTAAAAACCTTGTTTTCAGCCCAATAACGCTGCCAATCCTGTTCGATCTTTCTAAATTGATAATCCATACGATTTAATTGACTGCGAATTTATTAAATTTTTTATCTTCGCACGTTAGCGAATTGATATGAGTAAGAATTCTGAACAAGCTTCTAAAAAGGGAATTAAAACATTTTACATCTCTACTATCTTCAGCATCTCCTTGGTTTTGTTGATGGTTGGGCTATTGGGCTTAATTGTTTTGCACGCAAAAAACCTCAGTAATTTCGTAAAAGAAAATATTGTGCTTAACATAATTCTAGACGAACAAGCAAAAGATGCAGATATTTTCAAGCTTCAAAAGGAAATTGAAAAGAATCCTGCCATTAAAGATACCGAGTACATTAGTAAAGAATTAGCCGCTAGAAACCTTTCTAAGGACCTTGGCGAGGATTTCATCAAGTTTTTGGGCTACAACCCTCTTACTGCTTCAATTGACGTTTATTTGAAAGCCGAATATGCTACAAACGATGAGATTCAAAAGTTTACACGTCGATTAAAAAGTAAAGATTTTGTAAAAGAAGTAGTTTACCAGGAATCACTTGTTGATCTAGTTAACCAAAACTTGAGATCCATTAGTATTATCATTGTAGTTTTTGGGGCCACTTTATTATTAATCGCAGTTGCTCTAATTAACAATACCATCCGACTAGCCATGTATTCGCAACGATTCATTATTCGTAGTATGCAATTGGTTGGCGCTACTCGTGGTTTTATTCGTAAACCATTTGTATTAACAGGAATTTTACACGGCCTTTTAGGTGCCTTAATTTCTATAGCAATATTAATCGGAACCTTATTCTTAGCACGTAATGAAGTCCCTGACCTTATCATCCTTGAAGATTACACAGAGTTTGCTATCTTGTTCTTCGGAATAATTTCTATGGGTATATTAATTTCATTCTTCAGTACGTTCTTTGCAGTGAATAAATACCTAAATCAACATATTGACGATTTATATAAAAAATAAAATGAGCAAAAAAGAAACAAAAAAAGTAGAAAACACAAGTCCTAAAAATGTTGATTTCGTTTTCTCAAAAGATAATTACATGTGGTTATTCATTGGTATTGGCCTTGTTATTTTAGGATTTGTTTTAATGTCGGGAACTGAAGATATCTTAGATTTCCGTAAAATCACCCTAGCTCCAATTGTAGTTTTAGGTGGTTTCGCAACAGTTACCTATGCTATTTTAAAGAAGCCTAGAGACTAAACATGACTATTTTTCAAGCAATCATTATTGCCATCGTAGAAGGATTAACGGAATTTCTTCCGGTTTCTTCTACAGGGCACATGA
>CAJBVG010000025.1 GCA_903958995.1 uncultured bacterium
AATGGAATATCGTTTTCTTCTCGGTATGGTCTGGACAAGCTGGATAACCTGGTGCTGGTCTTATTCCATCATAAGATTCTTTAATCAAGTCTTCATTACTAAATCGTTCATCTTTTGCATACCCCCAATAATCTTTCCTTACCAACTCGTGAAGTTTTTCGGCAAATGCTTCTGCTAAACGATCAGCAATTGCTTTGGCCATAATAGAATTATAGTCATCGTGGTTAGCTTCGTATTCGTTAACCATTATGTCTAAGCCTGTTCCTGTTGTTACCGCAAACATGCCAACATAATCCTTGATGTTAGAGTCTTTCGGCGCTACAAAATCAGACATTGCGAAATAAGGCAAGCCATCTGCTTTTTCTGCTTGTTGTCTTAGAGTATATAAATTCTCCAAGATGTGATTTCGTTCTTCTGTAGTGTATAGTTCTATATCATCTCCATGAGTATTAGCTGGGTAAAAGCCGAACACTGCAGATGCTATTAACTTTTTATTAGTTACAATATCTTTTAGCATTATTTGAGCATCCTTAAATAATTTTGTTGCTTCTACTCCAACAACTTCATCAATTAAAATTTTAGGGTAGCTGCCTCTCAACTCCCATGTATGGAAGAAAGGCGACCAATCGATATAATCCACTAACTCTTCTAAAGGATATGATGCAATAGTTTTATTACCAACAAAAGTAGGTGCAGCTACCTTAGTGTTATTCCAATCTATTTTAAATTTCTTTCTACGAACTTCTTCAATACTAATCGTTTTCTTTTCTGCGCTGCGTTTCAAGTATTGCTCACGTGTATTTTCGTAATCTAACGCTACTTCTTTTTTATATGCTGCTGAAGTTTCGTCGTTTAACAAATTACTAGCTACACCCACACTTCTTGATGCGTCTAATACATGCACCACAGCTCCATCATAATGTGCATCTATTTTCACCACCGTATGTATACGTGATGTTGTAGCACCACCTATAAGCAATGGGATGTTCATCCCTTCGCGTTGCATTTCCTTTGCTACGTGTACCATCTCATCAAGTGACGGAGTTATTAAACCACTTAGACCAATTATATCAACCTTGTGTTTTTTGGCTTCTTCAATAATTTTTGATGCTGGCACCATCACACCTAAATCAATTACTTCGTAATTATTGCAAGCCAATACCACACCTACAATATTTTTACCGATATCATGAACGTCACCTTTTACGGTAGCCATAAGTATTTTCCCCTGGCTAGAATTCTGTGATAGTTCGGGATTGTTTCTTTTTTCTTCTTCAATAAAAGGGAGCAAATAAGCAACTGCCTTTTTCATTACCCTTGCGCTCTTTACTACTTGTGGCAAAAACATTTTCCCTGCACCAAATAAATCTCCAACGATGTTCATCCCACTCATTAATGGGCCTTCTATTACGTGCAATGGGCGATCATATTTTTGTCGAGCTTCTTCAACATCATCATCTAAGAAATCAATAATACCTTTGACAAGTGAATGAGATAAACGTTCTTCAACAGAAGTTTTTCTCCATTCTAACTCTTCTTTCGCCTGACCTTCTTTCCCCTTGCCTTTTACTTGCTCTGCAAATGTAATTAGTCGTTCAGTAGCATCGGCTCTTTTATTTAAAAGTACATCTTCTACTAATGCCAATAAATCTTTTGGGATTTCCTCATATACTTCTAACATCCCTGCATTTACAATACCCATATCCAAACCGGCACGAATAGCATGATACAAGAATACAGAGTGCATCGCTTCTCGCACAACATTGTTCCCTCTGAAAGAGAAGGAAATATTACTTACTCCACCACTTACTTTTGCGTATGGTAAATTTTCTTTAATCCATTTCGTTGCGTTAATAAAATCAACTGCATAATTATTATGCTCTTCTAATCCAGTTGCAACAGTTAAAATATTAGGATCGAAAATAATATCTTGAGGAGGGAAATTTACTTTATGAACTAAGATGTCATAAGAACGTTTACAGATTTCGATGCGACGTTCATACGAATCGGCTTGTCCATTTTCATCAAAAGCCATGACAACCGTAGCAGCTCCATAGTTTTTAATTTTTTCGGCATACTCAATAAATTTTTCTTCGCCTTCTTTTAGAGAAATTGAATTTACAATTGCTTTCCCTTGAATACATTGCAAGCCAGCTTCAATAACCGACCACTTTGAGGAGTCGATCATAATGGGTAAACGAGCAATATCAGGTTCTGCAGCAACAAGGTTTAAAAATTTAACCATGGCAGCTTCAGAATCAAGCATGCCTTCATCCATATTAATATCGATGATTTGCGCGCCACCTTCTACTTGCTGACGAGCTACAGAAAGTGCTCCATCAAAATCGCCAGATAAAATTAATTTTGAAAACTTAGGAGAACCAGTAATATTAGTGCGTTCACCAATATTTATAAAATTCATTTCAGGAGTAATGACTAAAGGCTCTAATCCACTTAAACGAGTAAATGGTTTAGGTTGATTAGGTACTCTAGGTTTTACACCTTTAGCTAATTCAGCAATTTTGCGAATATGATCTGGTGTTGTTCCACAACAGCCACCAACAATATTTAAAAAACCATGTTCAATAAAATCATGAATATGAACGCCCATGTCTTCTGGACTCTCATCATATTGACCAAATTCATTCGGTAAGCCTGCGTTCGGATAAGCACTAACGAAGCTTCCTGATTTCTCAGCCATCTCTTCGATATAAGGCCTCATATCTTTGGCACCTAATGCACAATTCAACCCTACGCTTAATAATTCGGCATGGGTTAATGAGTTTAAGAAGGCTTCTGTTGTTTGTCCAGAAAGGGTTCTACCACTTGCATCGGTAATAGTACCCGATACCATTACAGGAATTTTACGATTAAGTTTTTTCGCTAATTGGTTTAAGGCAAATAATCCCGCCTTAGCATTTAAGGTATCGGTAATGGTTTCAATTAATATTAAATCTACACCGCCATCAATTAATCCTTTTAATTGTTCTGTGTAGGCAATTACTAAATCTTTAAAGTTCATTGACCTGAAGCCCGGATCGTTTACATCGGGTGAGAGTGACAATAAACGGGTAGTTGGGCCAACAGAACCCGCTACAAAACGAGGCTTTGTAGGGTCTTTCGCTGTAAATTCATCGGCAGCTCTTCTTGCAATTTTAGCTCCTTCGAAATTTAATTCATACACTAAATCTTGCATGTCATAATCTGCCATCGAAATGGAGTTAGAACTAAAGGTATTGGTCTCGATAATATCTGAGCCAACACTTAAATATTCTTTATGAATCGCCTCGATTACGTCGGGGCGAGTAATATTCAATAAATCGTTATTCCCTTTTAAATCTTTATTGTGATTAGCAAAACGGGGACCTCTAAAATCCTCCTCTTCCAAATGATAGCGCTGTATCATAGTACCCATCGCTCCATCAAGAACTAAAATCCTTTGCTGTAAAATCTCTTTAATATTCATCAAAACAAGCTTTAAATCAATATATTATGTGCGCTTATCCGGAAATCCAGAGATTTAGTTCCTTCTTATCATTCCCCTTTCAGGTAGATTTTAGCACCTTGTTAGCACAGGTTGCTAAGACATCGCAGGGTCTAGTCCCTCCGTCTTTCTTGATAAGCAATGCAAATAAAGCAAATTTCTCGTCCAAAAACAAATTAATAAATTTCTCAGTGTTAATACTAACTTAACATTTGTTTAACATATTTGTCGTAAGCTAGTCATTGAATATGAGAGTGCCTTTTGAGAAAATATTACTTTGCTTTATTATAGTATCACAGATATCCTGTTTCGGAAGTTACGACGACCGAATAAGGATTGATGGATCTAGTACATTATATCCTTTAACGGAAGCAGTTGCGGAAGAGTTTAGATCGGTATATCCAGAAATAAAAATTACAGTTGGCGTATCAGGTACCGGCGGAGGATTAAAAAAATTTGTTCGAAACGAGATTGATATTGCAGATGCATCTAGAGTGTTAACTACTTCCGAAATTGAGCAATGCAAAAAGAATAATGTTCCGTTTATCGAAATTCCAGTTTCAAATGATGCATTAGTTATCGTGGTGAATAAATCTAATAATTTCGTAGATTACCTTACAGTAAACGAATTGAAGATGATTTGGGAGCCCGGTGCACAATTGAAGATTAAGTATTGGGATCAAATCAGAGCAGAGTGGCCACATTTACCAATACAGCTTTTTGGAGCAGGTACTTCTTCTGGCAGTTTCGATTTTTTCACTAAAAGTATTATGGGTGAAAAAAAAGCATCGAGAGGAGATTATACAGCGAGTGAAGATGACAATATGTTAGTTCAAGGAGTTGAAGGGGCTAAAGGGGCATTGGGGTATTTTGGATTAATCTATTATTTAGAAAATAAAGATAATTTAAAAGCTATTCCTATTGATGATGAAAAGAATGATAATGGTAAAGGAGCTATATACCCTGATGAAAATAGTATAAAACATGGGTACTATCAGCCTTTATCTAGAACAGAATTTCTATATGTAAATAAGAATTCCGCAAACAGAGAAATTGTAAAGAAGTTTGTTGATTACTACCTAGTCTCTGCGAGTAAATTAGTAGATGAGATAGGCGGAGTGCCTTTGCAAAAAGAAACATACATAGAGGCTTTGAAGCGATTTGACAATGGAATTGAGGGTAGTATATTTAAAGAGGGGGAATTGCTAAATGGGAAGCAATTACACG
>CAJBVG010000026.1 GCA_903958995.1 uncultured bacterium
AAAGACTCTAGTATAAAATTTCAAAAAAATATTTCGGAACCCGTTTTTATTCGATCTGACGAAAGTAGAGTGAGAATAATTCTGAATAATATTTTACTTAACGCGATGAAATTTCATCATGACACGAGTACAAACAAACAAATTACAATTAGTGTAAAAACAGATCACGAAAAGTCAACGATAGAGATAGAAGATAATGGAATTGGAATAGATGCCGACCAACAGAATCAAATATTCGACATGTTCTTTAGAGGAGTGCACAAGAATGCGGGATCAGGAGTGGGCTTATACGTTGCACGTGAAGCGCTGAAAAAAATTAATGGTCAAATCAATATCGAATCTACTCCCGGGGTAGGAAGTAAATTCGTAATTGAAATGCCTAATTTATTATAAAAGTAAACCAGCAATAGTAGCTGATAAATAAGATGCAAGAGTACCGCAGATCAATGCTTTAAATCCTAATTTAGCAAGGTCTGCTCTTCTGTTAGGGGCTAACTCTCCAATACCACCTACTTGTATAGCGATAGAACTAAAGTTCGCAAAACCACATAAGGCGAAACTTACAATTACAATTGATTTATGTGTTAAAGCACCTGCCGCAATCATTGGCGATAAATTAGAGTAAGCAACAAATTCGTTGATTACTAATTTTGTACCCATTAATGCACCTACTGCATGAGTGTCTTGTGATGGCACACCCATAGCCCAAGCAAAAACAGAAAATAATGAACCTAATATTTCTTTTAAACTTAATTCTTTTAAGGATATACCTACCCAGCTAAAGTCTAAACTTGTATGCCAGTACAGCCATCTTCCCATCCATCCTAAACCGGCATCTACCATTGCTATTAGGGCAATAAATCCTAGCAACATCGCAATAACATTTAATGAAATTCTCATACCATCGCCAGCACCATGTGAAATGGCATCCATTAAATTAGCATGTACTTTTTTGATTTCTATTTTTACGTTTCCTTTAGTTTCTGATTCTTCAGTTTCTGGATAAACAATTTTTGAAATTACTAATGCACCAGGTGCTGCCATAATACTTGCAGCAATTAAATACTCTGCTGGCACACCCATTGATATATAGACAGCCATTACACCACCTGCAATACATGCCATACTACCCGCCATACTAGCCAGTAGTTCAGACATGGTCATACCACTGATGTATGGTTTTATCATTATTTGTGCTTCTACTTGCCCAACGAATGCACTACCTACATTTGATAACGCTTCAGAACCACTCACGCCCATTAACCAATGCACACCTTTTGCAAATACCGCAACCACTCGTTGCATTACACCAATATGATAAGCAATACTTACTAATACCGAAACAAAAATAATGGTTGGGATTATTTTAAAGAAAAAGATAAACGTATTACTAATACCAAACAATGGTGCTAATAATTGTGAGTTAACCAACGGACCAAAAACAAAGTCGGCACCCTTATTAGAAAAATCTAAGATCTTAGTAATAAAATGTCCAACATGTGAAAATACAGTTTGCCCCAGAGGGACTTTCAAAATAAATACTGCTAAAATGGCTTGTATCAATAAGCCAACAAATACTAAACGGTAGTTGATAGCTTTTCTATTATTTGATAAAGCGAAAGAGAGTCCTAAGATTAAGGCAATTCCAATAAAGCCGAAATAACGATCCATAGTTTATAATTTTCTTAAAAATAGTATTATTTTAAATACAACCTAATTAAATACCCGTTCTAGTGGAATAAACTAGAATTTTGCATTTACGTTTACTTGCAATTTGCCTTTTGTTTGAATAATGACTTGAATGTACTCTTCGCTTAAGGTAATGTCTTGTGGATTAATCTCTTCGATTTTACCTTTTAGTTTAACTCCCGGAATTTTTGCATTATTTAGCGCATCTTCAGCCGTTTTTTGAGCAGATGCCATTTGGTCTTTTAGAGAGTAGTATAATTTTTCTTCAACTGCACTTCGTAAGCTACTTTTTAAAATCCATTCCGCGGTATTGACGAGTGC
>CAJBVG010000027.1 GCA_903958995.1 uncultured bacterium
AAGTTTAATACATAAGCTTCACCTTGGTTATTAATTTTATTGGCATCATCACTTGGTTTGTGGTAATCGCTGTGAGTACCTGTATAAAAATGTAAAACTGGTACATCTTTTAAGTAGAACGAAGCATGGTCTGATGGACCCATACCAGCGCTGTCTGCCTTGTATTTAATGATGTTTGATGAAAGACTGTTTAAGGCTGTTCCCCATGTAGGACTAGTACCAACACCCGAAATAATTATTTTCTTTGTAGAGTCATTCAAACGACCAATCATATCCATGTTGAGCATGCAATTGATAGAGTTAAATTCGATTGTAGGGTTGTTGGTGAAATATTTTGAACCTAATAAACCTTCTTCTTCACCAGAAAAACAGATGAATAAAAAGTTATGATTTTCTTTTACTCCATTGTTTGCAAAATAGCGAGCTAACTCCATTACCCCAGCAGTTCCTGAAGCATTGTCATCAGCGCCATTGTGAACTTTATTTTCTGGATTTGCATCCAAAGAATTACCACCTAATCCCATTCCTAAATGGTCATAATGTCCACCAATAACGATGGTGTATTTTGCACCATTATTTAGGTATCCAATAACGTTATGGGCAGTTCCTTTCGGCTCCATATCGTTTTCGGAACCGTGTGGGTTCTTGCTTATTTTAAAAGGAAAACCTTGCAAATAACCTTCTGTACCTTTGGGCTCTAAACCTAATTTGGCAAAGCTTTTAGCAATATATGATGCCGCTTTTAGTTCTTGTTTAGTACCCGGAAATCTTCCTTGTAATTTATCAGAACTTAAAAAGTGGATGTCTTTTTTTACTCTATTAAAATCCGTTTGCGCAAACGCAAAATTACTTAAGAGTAAAAGGATGGCTATAATTCTGTACATGATATTAGGTTATTAGGTTAATGGGTTATTAGGTTAATGAGTTATTAGGTTATTATGCTTCTTTGCTAGTTCGACGTTTCGACCCTTCGACCCTTCGACATTTCGACCCTTCGATTACTCTTTCCAATCCGCAATAAACAAATTCGTATCTCTAGTTCCGTGATTGTTTCTGTTTGATGAAAATACAATTTTTTTACCATCTGGAGAGAACATCGGGAAGGCGTTGAAGATACTAGCATTGGTTACTCGTTCTAATCCTGTTCCATCTAAATTAATTAAATACAATTGGAAATCGTATCCACGTTGAGAGTGGTGATTAGAAGAAAAGATAATTTTATCGCCTTTAGGAGTGAAGAATGGAGCCCAATTTGCTTTACCTAAATGAGTGATTTGTTTCAAGTCCGAACCATCAAGGTTACAAGTGTAAATTTCCATGTTTGTTGGAGCAACTAAACCTTGACTTAATAGTTCTTTGTATTCCATTACATCGGTTTCTGATGTTGGACGAGAAGCACGAAACACTATTTTTTTACCGTCTGGAGAGAAGAAAGCACCGCCATCATATCCTAAACCACTGGTTATTTGTTTTTGATTCGAACCGTCAACATTCATTGTCCAAAGTTCTAAATCGCCTGAACGAGTAGAAGTATATACTATCATTTTGCCATCTGGAGAAACTGTTCCTTCGGCATCGTATCCTTTACTATTGGTTAATTTTTGAGTGATGTTACCTTTTAAGTCGGCTACATAAATATCGTACTCTGGTGATACTTGCCATAAATATTTATGATCATCACGAGGGGCAGGAGGTGTTGGGCACTTTTCCATTTCTCCATGTGTAGATGCATACAAAATATGTTGGTTATCGTTTAAAAAGAAAGAACAAGTCGTTCTCCCTTTACTCGAAGAAATCATAGGTGGGCGATAGGTAGTATCTTTTTTAGCTTTGCTAATATCCATTGAAAATATTTGATCGCATTCTAATCCCCAAGCTTTGTTGTTTGATTGAAAACTTAAATGTTTTCCATCAAAACTAAAGTAGGCTTCAGCATTGTCGCCTCCGTAGGTAAGTTGTTTTAAATTTTTTAAGTGATTTTCTTGAGCTAATGCGCTGTAAACAATTACAGTAGTGGTAAGAATGAGGGTGAATATTCTTTTCATTATGTTGATTTTTTTATAAAAATATACTTTTTAGTGCGAACCAAATATGATGAATGTCATCTGAGTGTAATTATGCTAATAAAGTAGGGATAAGAGTTCTTAAATCTTCATTTCTAAGCATAAGATGAGTGTGTAGACCAAGTGATTTAGCAGTTTCTAAATGTTGTGGACTATCATCAATGAATAATGTTTCGCTAGGGTTGAGCTGTTGTTCTTTTAAAACAAACTCAAAAATATCGGCATTCGGTTTACGCATTCCCATAAGGTGCGAGTAATAATCGTGTTCAAAATATTGCGACATATTAGGCACGCCGAACTCCTTTTGCAAGTAATCATTTATCCAATTGTAGTGGATTTCATTGTTATTACTAAGTAAAAAGGTGCGGTATTGCGACTTCAATTCGGCTAGGTATTCTAAATAACCTTGACGAATACCAAGCAATAGGGTATTCCAGGCTTTATCGATGGTTTCATCACTAAAGTCTTGTTCAGCAATTATTCTTACTTCTTTACGAAATCCATCAGGACTAATTTTCCCCATTTCGAAAGTGTCGAATAATGGGTTTTGTTGCAAATGCCCAAAAAAACCTTTGTCGTGTTGTAACCCTAAATCCTGAAATGCTTGAATCGTTAATTGATGATCGATATCGAAAATAACATTGCCGTAATCGAAGATGATGTTTTTTATCATGGTGCAAAAGTAAAGAAAAACAGCAATATCGAAGGGTCGAAGGGTCGAATTGTCGAATTGTCGAAGGGTCGAATTGTCGAATTGTCGAACTGTCGAAGGGTCGAATTGTCGAAGGGTCGAATTGTCGAATTGTCGAAGGGTCGAACTGTCGAAGGGTCGAATTGTCGAATTGTCGAACTGTCGAAGGGTCGAATTGTCGAATTGTCGAAGGGTCGAATTGTCGAAGGGTCGAATTGTCGAATTGTCGAAGGGTCGAACTGTCGAAGGGTCGAA
>CAJBVG010000028.1 GCA_903958995.1 uncultured bacterium
ATAGCAGCTTATGAACGTACTTTAATTTCTATGAACTCAAAATTTGATCGCTATATGCGCAATGAAAAAGTAGAGTTGACTAGTAGTGAAAAAAATGGCTTTAATTTATTTATGGGCAAAGCTCAATGTGGCACCTGTCATTTTGCTCCATTATTTAATGGAACCGTTCCGCCTAATTTTGATGAAACTGAATGGGAAATAATTGGAACTCCCGAAAATAATACGAATACTAAACTTGATGAAGATAAAGGAAGATATAATGTAGCTAAAATGGACATTCATCAATTTGCTTTTAAAACACCTACGATTCGAAACATCGAATATACTGCACCTTATATGCACAATGGTGCTTATAAAAATTTAGATGAGATTGTAGACTTTTATAATAATGGAGGAGGAATTGGTCACGGATATCATGTTCCTAATCAAACCTTACCAAGCGATTCATTAAAGTTAAGTAAAGTTGAAATGAAAGATATAGTTTCTTTTATGAACACACTAAGTGATACTGTTGGATTAACTAAAAAGCCCAGCAGACTTCCTGTTGTGAAAGTTGCCGGGCAAATAGTAAGTAGAAAAATTGGTGGAGAATATTAATATTGAGTAGTATCCTTTTTACATTCCATACCATCTTTCCCCATGCTCCAGTGAATGCGATCATATTCATCGCGAATGCATTCACCAGAATATACATTATGTAGTATACGATCAACACGCTCTTGAACTACGAGTTCAGTATTATACGGAACATATAATGTCATTTCTATTTTCTGATTTCTCCAGCTACTGTTGTCTTTCAGTTTAAAGAAACGAGCGAAGGTTAATACGGAGTCGTTTTGCGAAAATAGGTATTGAATATTTTCTGCAGATTCAATTGCGAATGATTCTGTACGACCTCTACCTAAGTAAGTAGTTACTAATTTCATTTCATTATCGATACTTTTTTCAATACGTAGATCTACATTGTCGAAACCGAAATTGTGTCTATTTGATTTCAATATCATTTTATCTTTCAATCCGTATTGTTGAGTTTTTACTGAATCATAATAATTGTATTTTTCATCATAATCACTTACTAAATAGAATTTATTTATACTTGAAGGCGTAATAGTTTTTGTTTCTTGCAAACGACCTTCTTCTCTGAAATTACCAAGTGTGTCTATAGCATAATACCCACCTACAAATACACTTAATATCCATATACTAAACATACTCCACCCCGAAATTTTATTAAAAGGGTTCGTGTTAAATACGATTCTCAATCCTATTAAAAATATAGATATAATAGGAATGATAATGATCATATACCAAGCGAAGTACATTAAATTTTGATGATCATCACGTAGCATAAACAATGGAATGTCAGCATCAATTTGTTTATCAATTAATCCAAGTACTGCCATAATTGCAATACTAAATGCAACTGCCATAGCTCCACTTGCTATCATTATAATAGTTCCGATAGCTTTTGTGAGTACTAACATAAATATCTTGGCTGCTTTTTGGGCAACTTCTAATAAAGTGGTGATGAGTTGACGTAAAGCAGATTGATTTCCTGAATTTCTAAACTCTCCAGCAGCATTTTTAAAATTGCGTTTTACATTTCCCATTTCTTCTTCGATAGATTTTCGAATACTCTCGATGGTTGGTGCTTCACCACGCATGGCTAATTTTTCTGTTCTAGAAATAGCCTCAGGCATGATGATCCATAAGATCAAATAAAGAAACAAACCTGTTCCGAAAAATAATATTGATACTGCTAATCCTAATCGTACCCATAAAGGATCTACGTCAAAGTAAGCAGCAATTCCTGAGCATACACCACCAACAATTTTATCATCAGGGTTACGGTATAATCGTTTTTTGATTTGGTAATTTTCTGCAACAATTTCTTCTTCTTCCGTTAATACATTTTCGAAATCTTTCGCTTGTCCCATGGTGCGAATGATACGATCTACATCGTTCATTACAATCACTTGCTTTTCTTCTGCTTGAATTATTTCGGTAAACAATTCTGCGATACGATTTTCAATATCACTGATGATTTCGAAACTATCTTCAGTCTTCTGGAAGTGTGACTTTACTTCCGTCATGTATACTTTTAATTTTTCATAAGCGTCTTCTTCTATATGAAAAATGCTTCCGCTTATATTTATAATGATGGTCTTGTTCATAACAATAGGTTTAGAGGTTAGTAGATTTAGAATTATTTTTTTGAACAGCATTCACCGCAAATACGAGCTCACCCCAAGTTTTTTGAAGCTCGTTTACTACATGTTTGCCTTCGTCGGTTAATTGGTAATATTTACGTGGTGGTCCAGAAGTAGATTCTAACCATTGGTAACTTAATAGCCCATTATTTTTTAAACGGGTTAATAAAGGATATAGAGTTCCCTCTACTACGAGGAGGCGAGCGTTTCGTAATTCCTCGATAATGTCAGATGCATAGGTCTCACCATGCGATATGATACTTAGGATACAGTACTCTAGTATCCCTTTTCTCATCTGAACTTGCGTGTTTTCGATTATCATGCTACAAAGGTGTGCATAATTATAGTACTATGCAATACATAGTACTATATATTTATCTTTTTCCATATAAATGTTACAATTGTAGTACTATTGGAATTGCAATTGCCTCATTTTGTCGTATTTTAGCTCTTCGAACAAAATTGATAACAAACTTATATGAAAAGAAAACTTTTACTTATGGCAGCGTTAGTTGCTGGAACAATCGGTGCCAATGCACAAATGGCATGGAATGTTCAAAATTCTATGTTCACTGCAGCATCAAGAGGAATTAATGATTTCAATGTTGTAGACTCGAATACTGTTTGGGCAGTAGCATATGATGGTAGTGGTACGAATGCAACTATCCGTGATATTGCAAAAACAACAAATGGTGGAGCAACTTGGAAAGCTTCAAAAATTACTGCAACAGGTTTAGCAGCAACTCATGGTTTAGCAAATTTATCTGCTATTGATGGAGATACAGCATATGCAGCAGTTTATCCAGCAGGTTCTTCTGTAGCACCTCAAGGTGTTTACAAAACTATCGATGGTGGAACTACTTGGAAAAAAGTTTCTACAGGAGCATTTACAAATGCATCATCTTCATTTATTAATGTTGTACATTTTTTTAATGCAAAAAATGGTGTTGCAATGGGTGACCCTGCAGCAGGATATTTTGAAATTTACACTACTGATAATTATGGAGCTACTTGGGTACGTGTTGCGGATTCAAGTATTGGACTAACTCCAGTAGCAGGTGAATATGGTACTGTTGGTTACTATGGTGATTTCGATAGTACAATTATTTACCCAACTAACTTTGGTAACATTTTAGTAAGTAAAGATTTAGGTCATACTTGGACATTAGGAACATCTCCATTAATGGGCATTGGAAATACTTCTATACCAAGTATTACTTGCTCAAGCAAAAATGATTTCTGGGCAGTATTAAACAATACTGACTCAGCATCAAGCACATTAATTTTCTCTATTGATGGTGGTATATCATGGAACAGTTCAGGAGCGGATACATTAGGTAACTTAGTTTACTTTAGTTCTATTGAGCACGTACCAGGAACACCTGCAACGTATTTCTTAACTTCAGCTAATTCTACAAGTGGAGCTGTTGGTTCTGCTTATACTGAAGATGGCGTTACTTGGGTGAATATTGATGCTGTTCAACATACTGCTTGTCAGTTTGCTGACATCAACAACGGTTGGTCAGGTGGATTCAACACTGCAATCACTGCATCGGGTGGTATCTTCAAATGGGGATCTGTTCGTGTAGCTTCAGGTGTTGCATCAAACAAAGTAGAAAACTTCGAAGTATATCCTAACCCTTCTAACGGAACATACTATGTAAAAGCAACTGTTAAAGGCGCTTCAAGCATAAAAGTAATGGACGTTACAGGTCGTGTAGTTTTCGCTAAAGAATACCCAACACAATCATTGTTGTATACTTCATTCGATCTTTCAAACCAAGCACAAGGTGTGTACATGGTTGAAGTTCGTGAAGGTAACAACGTAAGCGTACAAAAAATTGTTAAGCAATAATTATTGCTTATAAAAAATAAGAGTGTTTTACTCTTTGAAAATACTAGGAAAGTCCCGATGAAAATCGGGACTATTTTTTATACTTTTAATGATGCAAAAATACCTAGCTATTGGTTTAATGTCGGGCACCTCTTTAGATGGTGTTGATTTGGCTTATACGGAATTTGTTTTCGATAATGGCAGTTGGTCATTTAATCTTTTAGCTACTAAGAGTTACGAATACCCAACATCGTGGCGTTTGAAATTAAACAATGCCATGCAGTTG
>CAJBVG010000029.1 GCA_903958995.1 uncultured bacterium
AATTTACAATTATTTCCCCCTGCCTTGTATCACCGTAGCTACGGTAAAGAAGAGAATCTTAAAGTCTACAGCAAGACTCATGTTTTCGATATAGATAACATCGTATTTTAAACGTTCTACCATTTGATCTACATTCTCGGCGTAGCCATATTTTACTTGGCCCCAAGAGGTGATACCTGGACGAACTTTATGTAGATGTTTGTAGTGAGGTGCTACTTTTATAATTTGATCAATAAAGAACTGACGTTCTGGACGAGGGCCTACGAGCGACATTTCTCCGATGAATACATTGTAAAATTGAGGGATTTCGTCGAGGCGCGTTTTACGCATAAATCGTCCGAATGGAGTGATACGAGTATCGTTTTCACTTGATAGTTGTGGGCCAGCATTTTCGGCACCAACGAACATCGAGCGGAACTTGATGATCTTAAATTCTTTTCCTTGAAAGCCAATTCGTGATTGCCTGAAGAATACAGGTCCGGAAGAGCTAAACTTCACTAACACTGCAGTGATGAGGTACACTGGCGAAAACAATAGTATAAACATAAACGACACTATAATATCTAAAGAGCGTTTAGCGAAAATTTGCCACGCCGGCATTAAATCGGTTTTGATTTGAATTAAAGGAACACCAAAAAGGTGATTCATTTTTACTGAACCCGAAATAATATCATACATATCGGGGATGATTTTCACATCAGCTCTACAATTCTCCAGTTCTTCGATTATTCGTTTTAGGTTTTCATGCTCTGAAGATTCAATCGCAATGATCACTTCATCAATTTTGTAATTCTCTACTACCTGAGCTACATCATCATATTTACCAAGCTGAGGTAAATGTTTAGCTAACTCATTTTTATGATTCACATCGCCATTCACAAAACCTATGAATTTGAAACCAACGGATTCTTTTTCAGATTCAAGTTCATTATAAAGTTTATAGGCTTTATCATTGCTACCTACTAATAAGGTATTAAAGCCAATAATACGTTTCTTAATTCTTTGTTTTGTAGAGGTTGATATTACTAAGCGAGGAATCGCTGTAATAAAAAAATGTAGCGTAACAAGCGTTAAAAATGATGCATAGTAGTTTGTGTAATTTGCTACTTCATCATCCAATATCAATACGAAAAACAAAACCAACACACCAATAAAGGTTTGTGAAGCAGTTTGCACGAACTCCTTTAAACGCGATTTCTTATAAATGTTTTGGTAGGTTCCGGTTATTATATATAAAATCAACCAGTAAATAGGAATCACTAATATTCCGATATAGAACTTTTCATCAAAATCAACTGGTACGTGGTACCCAAATTTTAGGGGCTCTACGTATATTTTTCGATAAGCAAAAAAGCAAACCCACACCAACATTGCCGTAGCATAGTCGGTCACTAAATATTTTAATGTTTGCTTTAATTTGTTCACTTGTATAAAATTCTAACATTGTCTATTAACACTTTCGAGCTAGTCAAGGTAGAATCATGATTAGCTTTAAAGTAGAATTTATATTTAGAATTATCAAAAGCCGATAATTCGTTTGATACATTTAAGTACACTTTTTTCCAAGTGTTGTTTGTCGGTACTAACGTAATAAAGCTAACTTCAGTAACATTGCTTGTATTATTATCAATTGCATAAATTCCAATGTTCAAGTTTACGTCCGTTCTGAAATTTAGTTCCATGTAGGTCGGACGAAGGTTATTAGGTAGAGAGTACGCTTTTACCGTTTCGAATTCCATGTAGTCTTTCGTTGAATTCATTTCCATAATCATGGAATAATCACCATCAAAAACTAAGGCAGGATCATCTGTACGTATGATCGTGTCGACTTTAGAGTTGGGAGTATATTTAAAGATGGTGCCTACCCCTTCAAAAGTTTCAGGGAATTGCCCTAAAGCTTCAATAGGATATTTCACAGTAATAGGATCGTAAGAAGATTTAGGTTTTATGGTATAGGTTTTACCTAGTTCTACAGAATCTAATGATATTGGGTAGTTTGTAAAGAAAGGGTATACTCTGCGTTCTGTGCTTTGTGCACTTAATAGTATACCTGCAGAAACTCGTACGGTATGATGACCAGGACCTGCTAAAACAGGAAAAGTTGCAGGTAATTCGTATGTACCTACAAAAATACCATCAACAAAAACCCAAGCATCGGTAATTTTCTGGGTACCTGCTTTTGCCGGACCAACGGGTGATTTGGTAGAGTCGATGAAACTAATTGAATCTATTCTCAAATAGAATGGAATTTCTTCGCTAGGATTTATAATTTCGCAGGAAGAAAGGGCGAAGGCTAAAAAAGAGAAGACAAAAATGTATTTGGTATAGTGTAGCAGTTGCTTCATGTATTAAAAACTTGGCCGAAAATAATGATTTCTTATTGAAATCTTAACCTTAATAACGATAAAAGCACTTAGGTAGTATATTATGCAAATGAAGATTAAAGAACTTTCGGACCAATTTGTTGATAGTTATAAACATAAAGGTGAACGAAAGTTATTAATAGAACACCTAAGAAAAAGGGGGATAACTGAGGAAAAGGTACTGGACGTGATGCTTCAAATCCCTCGTCATTTTTACTTTCATAAAGATTTCTGGGACCATGCGTATGAAGACAAAGCCTTTCAAATTGGAGCAGGGCAAACCATCTCCCACCCTCATACTGTTGCGTATCAAACACAATTGTTAGAAATAAATTCGAATGATAAAGTATTGGAGATTGGTACAGGCTCCGGTTATCAAACCTCGATATTGCTTGAACTTGGAGCAGATGTTTATACCATTGAAAGACAAAAAGAGCTCTTCGATAAAACTAAAAAACTGCTTAGTCAACTTTCTTACAAACCCAAATACTTCTTCGGAGATGGATCTAAAGGTATACCTGCTTTTGCACCTTTTGACAAAATCATCTGTACAGCGGGTTCTCCTAGTATTCCAAACACATTACTCGCACAATTAAAAATTGGAGGTAGCATGGTCATTCCCGTTGGAGATGAAAATCAACAAAAAATGAATCTTGTTAAACGAATAACCCAAACTGAATTTCACACGGAAGTGCTTGATTCTTTTCGTTTTGTACCAATGATTGGCGAACAAGCTTGGTAAATTTACGAGTTCAAAAACATTATTTTTATTGCGCTAAACCTCGTTTTTAGTTATACCATATGTTGATAAGTTATTAACATCTGTTAATAAATACACCCTGCCTGTCAGTTCTGAAGAGATGCAAGTAATCCTTTATATGTTAAATTTGAGATACAATTATTAATTTAAAGTAAACTTAAAACAAAAAAAAGTATGAAAAAATTAATGTTAATCGTGGCGTTTGCAGGAGTTGCATCTTTTGCATTTGCTCAAAAACCAGTTGCAGGCGATAGAACGGCCGAGGTAGGCTTAAATTTACAAACAGGTACAGCTGCAATTTCTTACACTGTTCCGCAATTACGTTTCCGTCAATTCATGACTGATGACATGGCTTACAGATTACGTATTAGTATGGGATCAACTTCAACTACAAATGGTTTTGATTTCGGAACTTACAGTTGGGAAGCTAAAACTAACACAGGTTTTGGAATTAACTTATCACCAGGTATTGAGAAGCACATGAAAGGTACAGGTAGATTATCTCCTTACATGGGAGCTGAAGCAAATATAAGTTTCAATACAGGTGCTACAGCTGAAACTTCTAATGGATCTAGTTCTTCAATTGCTAATGCAGCGAATGGCGACAAATACTCTTTGACAGGCGGAAGCATTTTCGGATTTGGAGTAGGTGTTGTTATGGGAGCTGACTATTATGTAACTGATGGAGTATATGTAGGTGTTGAGTATGGCTTAGGTTTATTCAACATGACTTCAGCAGGTGAAGGTGAAACTAAAACTACTGTTGGTGGTGGTGCAGAAGCAACTGCTAAATCTACTACTGCTAGCACTTTTAGTCTTTTCGGAGTTAATGGTGGTGGTGTACGTTTAGGATACAAATTCTAATAAGAATCAATCATTTATAAAAAGCCTTCTCGTTCGTTCGGGGAGGCTTTTTTTATTTTGTATATTTGCTACCCCATGTCGGAAAACATTACCATAAAGAACAAGAAAGCTTATTTCGAATATCATATTTTAGATAAATATGAATGCGGAATAGAACTGCTTGGTACCGAAATAAAATCGATACGATCTGGTAAGGCAAACTTAACCGATGGGTTCTGCACCTTTGTAGGTAATGAACTTTACGCCTTCAATATTCATATTTCTGAATACAGCATGGGCTCTTTTTACAACCACGAACCCAAACGTAACCGGAAGCTCCTACTCACTAAAAAAGAGTTACGCAAGCTTCAAATTAAAACGCAGGATAAAGGAATGACCATCGTTCCATTGCAGATATTCTTTAACGAAAGAGGCTTCGCTAAAATGGAAATCGCTCTCGCTCAAGGAAAGAAACTCCACGACAAACGCGATACAATGAAAGAACGCGATGCTAAAATCGAAATGTCGAAATTGTCGAAGAGTCGAAGGGTCGAATAGTCGAAGGGTCGAAGGGTCGAATAGTCGAAGGGTCGAATTTGTCGAAGGGTCGAAATTGTCGAAGAGTCGAAATTGTCGAAGAGTCGAAGGGTCGAATTTGTCGAAGGGTCTTAGCTCCTAGAGCTTTTTAGTAGAATTGTAATTATTCTTTGAATGTGATCTAAAAGGTCAAATACTTTATCTGAGATTGAC
>CAJBVG010000030.1 GCA_903958995.1 uncultured bacterium
ACTAAAAAATGAATGTTATGGCTTAATGTTTATTGAGATCTTCGTTGGTTTGGTGGCTTACTATAGTGTTGAGATCTCTTAAGTAATTGTCAATCAAACTAAAACAATTACAATAAAACTAAAATTAATCTCGATATTCTGAAAATATCTCTGAAAATGTAGATTTATTTTAGTGATATGAAATCTACCATTGGCGATCGTATCCGAGTGTTGCGTTTAATAAAGAATTTAAGTCAGGAGAATATGGCCAATGAGCTGAATATTTCGGTGGCTTCTTATTCTAACATTGAGCGCGATGTAACCGATATTACCGTGACAAGATTACTGCTTATTGCAGAAATTCTTCAGGTTCGTCCGAGTGATATTTTAGAAATGGATCGTGCGCAAATCATCGCCGAATCGGAGTCGCGCGATTATAAAGCGCAAATGAATGTGCAGAATGAAGTAGAGAAGTTAAAAACCCTCATCAACAAATTAAGCAAGGAAATAGATTTATTAAAAACGAAATCGAAGCCTGCATCAAAATCTAAAAAATAGTTAAGAAAGTAATTTCTGGCGGAGTAAAAATTCCAACTGCTCATTAGCTCTAGTTAAACTTTGCAGTAATTTTTTATTCTCCTTTCTCAATGAAAAAATCTCATAAGCGTTGTTAATAACAACACGCATTTGCTGTTCGTCCCAAGGCTTAGTGATGTATTGAAAAATCTGCCCTTTGTTAATAGCATCAATTACCGCTTGAATATCGGCGTAGCCAGTAAGTAACATACGAATAGCTTCAGGGTATTCGTCGATAATACTCGCTAAGAAATCAACCCCAGTAATGCCAGGCATTCTTTGGTCGGTAATTATTATCTCAAAAGAGTCGGTTTTTAGAAGTTCTTTAGCCGCTAATGCTGAAAGGGCAACTGTTACATCATATTCCCTACGAAAAGCCGCTTTGAATGAATTTAGGTTGTTTTCCTCATCGTCGACATATAGGATTTTAATTCTAGACTCAGCCATCGTATTTATCGTAGTTTATAGTGAAAACGTCTGTAAAAAATTAAAATAAACGATTATTTTTCATAAATATCGGATTTTATTTGGATATTTAGTACTTAAAATAGGAATACAAGCTTAATTAAACAACAAAATGTTAAAATATAAAGAAAGCACATTGAGCAATGCCTTCTTACCTACGATTTTTAACATCAACAACACAAGTGAGCACCTGAAAGTTCAACAGATTATCGATGAAAATACAGATGTAATGATTTTAGACGAGATTCAGAGTCAGCTGCGCGAACTAATAAAAATTAGAAATCCGCAACGAAGCCTGAATGATTCTGAGTACAACGAGCAAATTGATGTTTTGCTCGATGGTAAATCATCAGATTACTATGGTTGTTGGGTGTATTATCCATGGAATAAGAAGCTAGTCCATTTATTGGGCAAAGCTGAATTTGTGGAATTACGTACCAGTAGAAATCTTTATAAAATTACTCCAGAAGAGCGTACCGAATTATTAACGAAGAAGATTGGTATTATCGGTTTATCGGTTGGGCAAATGATAGCCTTAACTATTGCGATGGAGCGTACTTGTGATGAAATTCGTTTAGCAGATTTTGATCTTATCGAGTTAAGCAACATGAATCGCATCCGTACATCAGTAACCAATATTGGCATATCTAAAGCTGTTGTAGCTGCACGCGAAATTGCAGAGCTCGATCCATACATCAACGTAAAAATATTTTTAGAAGGAATTACAGAAAATAATATCGATAGCTTTTTACTCGACGATGGTAAACTCGATTTACTCATTGAAGAATGTGATGGCTTAGATGTAAAAATATTGAGCAGAATAAAAGCTCGTGAATACGGTATACCGGTAGTCATGGAAACGAACGATCGTGGGATGGTCGATATTGAACGTTATGACTTGGAGCCAAACCGTGCTTTATTGCATGGCTTAATACCTGAAAACATGGGCGACCTTACTGCCTTACGCAACCTCAGCAACCAGGAAAAATTGCCTTTACTAGGCGCAATGGTTGGAATTGAACATATCTCCGAGCGCATGCGAATGTCGCTCGGAGAAATGGGCAAAACCATTTCTACCTGGCCTCAGTTAGCATCATCTGTAGTACTTGGGGGTGCTATGGTTACCGACATTAGTAGAAGAATACTTTTAAAACAATTTATGCTCTCTGGCAGATATTATGTTGATTTCAACGAATTAATTCAATAATAATGAACCGGAATAATGATAAAAATTAGAGCCTTTAGAGCCATCGATGATCAAGAGGCCTGCTTGAAGTTTATTGAAGGTCATCGAAGATTATTGGAAATACATTTTGGCGTTGCGAAAGTAACGTCTACGAATGTTGACTGGATAAAAAGTGAACATACAATAGTGATTATTGTTGAAAATGAAAGTGGCGATAAAGTATATGGAGGCGCTCGCGTGCAAATGGTCGATGGTGAAATTCCTTTACCAATTGAACATGCTCTAGGACATTACGATCCGAAAATTTTTGATGTAGTAAAACCAGGTTGTGCTGAAATCTGTGGAATGTGGAATTCGATGGAAGTGGCTGGAATGGGAATAGGAAGTTTGATTTTATGTAGAGTAAGTGTTGCAATAGTAAACCAATTACCCATTGATAAAATATACATGTTGTGTGCCCCAGTAACCACTAGAATGGGAAAGAGAGTAGGTGCTGTTATTGAAGAAAGCCTTGGTGATAAAGGAATATTCTTTTATCCCAAAGATGATTTTGTTGCAACTGCAATGGCTATCTTAGATGTTAACGATTTAGTGCACGCAGAAGAAAAAGAACGAATTAACATTTTAGAATTGCGAGAAAAACCCAATCAATTAAAAATCGAAAAAGGTCCTAAAGGCGAATTTGAAGTGATGTACCAATTAGAAATACCTAATTTAAATGAGCATTAACTTATGAAGAAACTCAAACTCTTGTTTCTATTTATTTTAGTAGTATTATTTCATTCTGCATCTGCCAACGACACTACCATTTTTAATAATGAGAATATCATTCAGTCTATTGGGAAAGATATTCAAATACTTAGTGATGAAACAAATACTCTAACCTTTGATGATGTTTTTAATTCAAAAGATTTTAAATTAAGTACAGAAAATGTACCTAACCTCGGTATTAGTAAAAGCACTCACTGGGTTCGTTTCTCCATTAAAAATGAATTAAAAAACAGACGACTATTACTCCAACTGCAGTATCCTATTATTGATGAAATTGAATTTTATAAACCAACTGCTGATCATCAATACGAAAAAATAATTTCAGGAGAATTGGTCCCGTTTGAAAACCGAGAAATAAACAATCAAAACTTCTTATACTATTTAGATATACCCGAAGGAGAAACGCATACTTATTACTTTAAGTTACGTAGTGGTGAACAAATTCAAGTACCCTTATTAATTGGAGCTCAAAAACCAATCTTCGAAGACCTCATTCAAAAGGATTTAGTATTTGGTTTATATATCGGTATTATTTTGGTAATGGCGATTTATAATCTGTTTGTTTACTTCTCTGTACGCGATAGAAGTTATTTATATTATGTAGCCTACATTGTTTTTGTTGGACTAACGCAAGCAGTTCTGCAAGGCTATGGCTTTAAATACTTATGGCCGAACTCAACTTGGTTAGTATTGCAAAGTACATTTTTAGTCCCGGTGTTTAATGGTTGGACAGCCATTGCTTTTGTGAAGCATTTTTTAAATACTAAAGAAAATTATAAGACGGGTGATCGAATATTAAATATCATTTTCTTTTTCTATACCATTTGTTTCTTCCTAAGTATAGCTAATCAATTTTATATAGCACAAAATTTAGTACAGCTTACAGCCTTGACTGGCTCTTTACTTACCATCTATGTTGCATATAGAATTGGAAAGCAAGGATACCGCCCAGCTTATTATTTCCTAGTAGCTTGGACCATCTTCTTATTAAGTGTTGTGATTTTTGTGTTAAAGAATTTTAATATACTTCCTTATAATGACATGACCTTCTATTCTTTGCAAGTAGGTTCTGCATTGGAAGTAACTTTACTATCATTTGCACTTGCTAATAAAATTAATATTTATCGAAAAGAAAAAGAAGAATCGCAATTAGAAGCTTTACGTGTTTCGCAAGAAAATGAAAGAATAATTCGCGAGCAAAATGTAATGTTGGAAGTGAAGGTTGAAGAACGTACTCGCGCTTTAAATCAATCAAACTTAGATTTAAACCTTGCATTAACGGATCTCAAAAATGCGCAAACTCAATTGGTAGATGCCGAGAAGATGGCATCTCTCGGTCAGTTAACCGCAGGTATTGCGCACGAAATTAACAACCCAATTAACTTCGTAAGCTCTAATATAAAACCACTTCGAAGAGACATTGAAGATATACAAGAACTGATTGCTAAATATGAGGAACTGGTAGATAAACATAGTTTGTCGGAGCAGTTTGGTGAAGTTGCCAAACTAAAAAAGGAACTCGACTATGATTATTTAAAACACGAAATTGATGTGCTTTTAAAAGGAATGGCAGATGGTGCAGGACGAACAGTAGAAATTGTAAAAGGGTTGAAGAGTTTTTCTCGTTTAGATGAATCTGATTTGAAATATGCCAATGTAAACGAAGGAATTGATTCAACGCTCATTATATTAAGCAGCACCTTTAGAGGTAAAATTAATATGGTAAAGGAGCTTGGTCAAATTCCAGAAATAGAATGTTACGCAGGAAAATTGAATCAGGTATTCATGAATATTATCAATAATGCAGCTCAAGCAGTTTTGGCGATTCACTCGAATGATGATGATGGTAAAGTTATTATCCGAACACAAAACAATGGTGATACCATAAGTATACATATTATTGATAACGGAACTGGAATGTCTGAGGAAGTGCGCAGTAAAATTTTCGATCCGTTCTTTACTACTAAAAAGGCTGGGGAGGGCACAGGCCTAGGCTTATCTATTGTTTACAGCATTATTGAGCTTCATAAAGGAAGCATCGAAGTAAAATCTACACTTGGTGTAGGTACTGAATTTATTATTACTCTACCGCTCAACCAATAACATGAACAAAGATAAAATACGAGTCCTCTATATAGATGATGAGGTGAATAACCTGCATTCATTTAAAGCATTGTTCCGAAAAGATTACGATATACTTATTGCAGATTCTGCCGAAGAGGGAACTAAACTATTAGCTGAAGAGCAAGTTCATGTAATTATTTGCGATCAGCGAATGCCGGGGATGACGGGGGTAGAATTCTTCGAATCTATTTTAGTGAAGTATCCGCATCCAATTAGAATTTTACTAACCGGGTATACCGATATACAAGCAGTTGTTGAAGCAATTAACCGTGGCCAGATTTATCGTTTTATAGATAAACCTTGGGATCAACAAGTGTTATCTGTTGCTATTCAAAACGCATTTGAAATTTATCACACAAAATTTTTACTACGTGAACAAAATGTTCAGTTGAAAAAAGCCTATGATGAATTGGATAAATTCATCTACAGTGCTTCGCACGATTTACGTGCACCTTTAGCCTCCATCTTAGGTATTATTAAAGTGGCCAAAACGGATGATGCTGCTAAGATGCCAGAATACATTGATATGATAGATCATACCGTAAATCGTATGGATGCTTTTGTGCAAAATATTATAAAGTATTACAGAAGTAATCGTGTTGATGTAGAAGTTGCGCAAATTGATTTTTCTAAAATTGTTGGAGAGATTATTTCAGATTTAGATCATCATATTAAAGACTCTAGTATAAAATTTCAAAAAAATATTTCGGAACCCGTTTTTATTCGATCTGACGAAAGTAGAGTGAGAATAATTCTGAATAATATTTTACTTAACGCGATGAAATTTCATCATGACACGAGTACAAACAAACAA
>CAJBVG010000031.1 GCA_903958995.1 uncultured bacterium
ATCGTCCTTCGCATGCCGATTATACATACGAACAAAAATATGGCATACGCGATTACCGTGGTGGCGGACGATCATCTGCTCGAGAAACCGTGGCGAGAGTTGCCGCTGGTGCTATTGCAAAACAAATTTTAGCAAGCAAGGGAATTGTGATTAATGCTTTTGTGAATCAAGTTGGAAACATCAAACTAGAAAAACACTATTCTGAGCTTAACTTCCAAAATATTGAAAAAAATATTGTTCGTTGCCCCGATGAAACGACGGCACAGCAAATGATTCAGACCATTGAAGAAGTAAAAAAGCAAGGCGACACTTTAGGAGGAACTATACAATGTGTAATACAAAATACACCAGTTGGACTAGGAGAACCAGTGTTCGATAAATTACATGCGGTATTAGCACATGCGATGTTGAGCATCAACGCAGCGCATGGTTTTGAATACGGTTCCGGCTTTGCAGGAGCTAGTAAAAAAGGTTCTGAAAATAATGATGAATGGGAAAATGTTGATGGAAAAATCAGAACTAAAACCAATCATGCCGGTGGAATTTTAGGAGGCATTTCTACGGGAGAAGATATCTATTTCAACGTAGCCTTTAAACCCATTGCAACCATTCTAAAACAACAACAAAGTATAAATTCTAAGGGTGAAGAAATTACCTTACAAAACGAAGGCCGACATGACCCATGTGTTTTACCAAGAGCAGTACCTATCGTAGAAGCCATGGCTGCATTGGTATTGGTGGACTTTTTGTTGCTAAGTAAATAAACACGTTCGACGAAGCACCGTTCGTCGAAGCGTCCTCGCTTCGACAATAAAAAAGCCTTATAAAAAAACCTGCATAAGTCCCCGTTCGTCGAAGCACCGTTCGTCGAAGCGTCCTCGCTTCGACATTAAAAAAGCCTTATAAAAAAACCTGCATAAGTGCAGTTTTTCTTCCCATTAGTTTTTGGGAAATTTATTCCATGAAACATACATCCACATCTGACGAGTTATTCTTCATTACTTTTACAACTATAAATTGGATTGATTTATTTACTCGTATAGAGTATAAACAATTATTGGTTGACCAATTAAATCATTGTATACAACACAAAGGAATTGAAATATATTCCTACGTAATTATGACAAACCATATACATATGATAGCACGATCAGCTGAAAATGAAACCCTAAGTGATTTCATTAGAGATTTCAAAAGCTTTACAACTAAAGAATTATATAAATGCATTTCAAACAATAACCAAGAATCAAGAAAGGAATGGTTGTTAAATAGCTTCAGAAATATAAAGTTAAATTCTAATATGGCATCTATCCAAATATGGCAGAATGGATCACATCCCTTAAAAATATATTCATCGAAATTTTTAAAGCAAAAAACTGATTATATTCATAAAAATCCAATTCGTGCTGGTATTGTGGATGAGGAATGGAAATATTTATACAGTAGTGCTAGCCCGAATTGTTTAGTTAAAATTGTAAGCTAATTGTCGAAGCGAGGACGCTTCGACGAACAGTGAGTTAATTGTCGAAGCAAGGACGCTTCGTCGAACAGTACGTTAAT
>CAJBVG010000032.1 GCA_903958995.1 uncultured bacterium
AATTCAGATTATCATTATTCACTTGTTTTCTTCCAACATCATATTTAGAATCGAACGATTGAATGCTACGAATAAATTGCGCCATGCATTCTTGCATCTTCGCTTCTGTAATTTCTGATGAACCATATACAAAAGTGAATAATTCATTATAGTAATCTAACGCTTGCAGCTTTGTAATTAATGAAGCTAAAGTAGGTCGACCATTTAATCCGCTATTACCCATTTCTGCATGGTCTTGTATTGGGCGAGTTGTTTGATTTTCTAAACTAGAAGCACGTTCGTCCCAAAAGAATTTAGTTTCATTAGAGAACCGCGCATTTACTAATCGCATCGAGTGTCGGCCTGTTAGTCCGCCGCTAACACCATGACTAGCGAGAGCAGTATCGCCAAATGCGAATTGTTGTTGATGACAACTTGCACAGGCAACAGTATTATCATAACTTAATTTTTTATCATAGAATAATACTCTTCCTAAGGTTGCTTTTGGATTAGTAATGACATTGCCAGCGGTGTTATCTTTAGTAATATAAGATGGTACATCTTGTGCAGCATAATTTGCTAATGCATTTAAATTAATATTAGAACCGAAGGTTGCAGTAATTGCAGGATAAGTATCTGAGGTTGTAGTTGTACTTTCAGATTTTTTACATTGTTGAAATAAAAACAATGTTCCAACTAGGGCGAGTAATACAGAGAGTCGTTTCATATTGATGAGCATTTATACCAATATGATGAAAATTTTTGAGAATAGTTTAATGAGAAATGTTAGATAAGAAATGAGACATGAGAAAAATTATATTTCTCATATCTCCTATCTAATATCTTTATACTAATAAACGTACTGGTTCTTCTAATAATGATTTTACAGTTTGCAAAAATGCAGCACCTGTAGCACCATCAACCACACGATGATCGCATGATAAGGTTAACTTCATAATATTTCCTGGTACAACTTGTCCGTTTTTAACAACTGGGACTGATTGTATTCCTCCAACAGCTAATATACAAGCATCTGGTGGATTGATAATAGCAGTGAATTCATCAATACCAAACATTCCTAAGTTTGAAATGGTAAATGTTGAACCTTCCCAATCACTTGGTTGTAATTTTTTATCTTTTGCTTTCTGTGCGAAGTCTTTTACTTCTGCAGAAATATGCGATAATGATTTACCATCTGCGAAACGAACTACTGGTACTAATAAACCATCTTCTACTGCAACAGCAACGCCAATGTTTACATGTTCGTTATAACGAATACGATCGCCTAACCAAGAAGAGTTTACATTTGGATGTTGTTTCAATGCAACAGCAACTGCTTTTAAAACGATGTCGTTAAATGAAATTTTAACTTGAGCTACTTCATTCATTTTAACACGAGCATCCATAGCAGCGCTCATATCAATTGTCATTTTAAGATAGAAGTGTGGCGCAGTAAATTTACTTTCTGCTAAACGTTTTGCAATTACTTTACGCATTTGCGAAACAGGTACTTCTGTATATTTTTCTTGCCCGATAAAAGCAGGAATGTTTACTGTTGTAGATTTTGCAGCTGGTGCAGCACCTGCTTTGAAATCTTCCACATCTTTTTTAATGATGCGACCATTTTCTGCCGAACCTTTAACTTGTGATAAATCTATTCCTTTATCTTCTGCGATTTTCTTTGCTAATGGAGAAGCCTTTACTCTAGCGTCTGAACTAGTGTTAACCACTGGAGCCGAAACTGCTGCTGGAGCTGAAGCAACTGGAGCTGCTTCTTCTGCTACTGGAGCGGTTGTACTTGCCGCTGGAGCATCTGTTAATAAAGAAGCGTAATCTTCTCCCTCTTTACCAAGTACTGCAATAATTCCATCTACAGGAACTGCTTTACCTTCTTCTACCCCGATATATAATATGGTACCCTCTTGAAAAGATTCAAAATCCATAGTTGCTTTATCAGTTTCTACTTCTGCAACTAGATCACCCGACTTCACTTTATCACCAACCTTTTTATGCCACTTTGCTAATACCCCTTCAGTCATGGTATCGCTCATCTTCGGCATTCTTACTACTTCAGCCATTTTTTTAGTGTTTAGATTTTAGATATTAGTATTTAGATTTATCCCCTTTACTAATAACTTCTATTAGTCTTTTATTTTCTTCTTGAGTCTTGAGTCTTATGTCCTGTATCCTTTAGTCCATAATATATGGATAGTCACTTTGAACATATACATCTGTATATAATTCAGAAGCTGCTGGATATGGAGAATCTTCTGCAAATTGAACTGAAGCTTCAACGATATCTTTTATTTTTTGTTCCACTTCCTCTAACCATTTTTCGTCAGCATATTTCTTTTTTAAGATTGCTGCTTTTACTTGCTCAATAGGATCTTTTTGTTTGTAATCTTCTACTTCTTCTTTCGAACGATATTTCGCAGGGTCAGACATAGAGTGACCTTTATAACGATAAGTTTTTATTTCTAGGAAAGTTGGACCATCACCTCTACGAGCTCTATCTACAGCTTCATCCATCGCGGTGTGAACTGCTTCACAACTCATACCATCTACAGGGGCACATGGCATATCGAAACCTAAGCCTATTTTATATAGGTCGGTCATGTTCGTTGTGCGCTGTACTGAAGTTCCCATTGCGTAACCATTGTTTTCGCAAATGAAGATTACAGGTAATTTCCAAAGCATTGCCATGTTAAAGGTTTCGTTTAATGCACCCTGACGAACTGCACCATCACCCATATAACAAACGCAAACATTATCTGTTCCTTTATATTTTTCAGCAAAAGCAATACCTGCACCCAAAGGAATTTGTCCACCTACGATACCATGTCCGCCGAAGAAATTACATTCCGCATCAAACATGTGCATTGAACCACCTTTACCTTTAGAGCAACCTGTTGCTTTACCATATAGTTCAGCCATAACTGCATTTGCAGAAACACCTTTCGCTAAAGCATGAGCATGATCACGATAAGCAGTAATCATTCCGTCTTCCTTACGTAAGTTAGACATGGCACCTGCTACTACAGCTTCCTGACCGATGTATAAATGACAAAATCCACGAATCTTTTGTTGACCGTATAACTGACCAGCACGTTCTTCAAACTTGCGCATAAGCAACATTGATTCGTACCAGTTTAAATAAGTTTCTTTAGTAATCTTAACTGCCATATTTTTTTAGTTGAGCAATAGAATCGCAAATCTATCAATAAAAAGCAAAAAAGTAAATCTTCCTGCATTTCTTCGATATATTTTTGAAGCCAATTTTAATGCAAAATACTCATTTTATTGCATTATTCAAGTTCGTGTAGCTTTTACACTTAGTAAAACCTGATATTTTAAGGAAAGATGCGTATTTTTGAAATCCCAGATTAGTTTTTTAGGATGAATAAAGTAGTTAAAACTGTATTTTTTGTGATAATGATGATGTGCTTTGGAGTTCAATACGGTGCTGCACAATTTTCTAAAGCGAAGAATAGAAAGTACAAATTACCCGATATATCTGAAAAAGACGTAGTTAAGGATAGAGAAGTATTAGATCCCGACACCTTACGTTTTCAATTCCACGCTCAAAAAACTGGTTTGCCAGTAGATACAGCTTCAAAACTCGAGCTTTATTACCAAATGTATGAATGGTTAGGCACGAGGTATCGTTTTGGTGGTGAGACTAAAAAAGGGGTTGATTGCTCAGGTTTTACGGGTATTATCTACGAAAAGGTGTATAATCGAGTGCTTCCAAGAGATTCTCGAAGTATGTTCAAAATGACAAAACCGGTGCCTCGATCAGAAATGAAGGAAGGCGATCTGTTGTTCTTTAGAATACATCGTGGTCAAGTTTCACATGTAGGTGTATATATTGGCGATAATAAATTCGTACACGCATCAACCACTCAAGGTGTCATCGTTTCTGATTTAAGAGAAGGCTATTACAGAAGATATTTTTATAAAGCAGGCCGTTTAAAAAGCGAGACGGAAGTAGTGGAGAGTGTCCGCGACTAAAATACAATTGTACTTCTCTATTAATTTCTTAAATTTAGATTAGTATTCACCCTAATTTTTAAAAATATGGACGTCTTAAAAAAAATTCTCTATGCGATTGGAGCTCTAGTTGCGCTCATTCTAATCGTAGCGGCAATTATGCCTAAAGACCTAAATTTAGAATCTGAAGTTATTATTGCTAAGCCCAAACAAGTTGTATTCGATTATGTAAAAATACTCGACAACCAGAAGTATTATAGTAAATGGGTAATGTTAGACCCTAATGTAAAAATGAGCATGACAGGAACCGATGGTACTGTAGGTGCTATTTCTGCTTGGGAAAGTAGTATGGATGATGTTGGGGTTGGTGAACAAGAAATAAAAACTATCGTTGACGGTGAGCGAATTGAATATGAGTTGCGTTTCAAAAAACCATTCGAAGCAACAGACTCTGCATACACTACTTTTGAAGCAATTGACAGCACTCATACGAAAGTGATTAACGGATTTAGAAGCAAAATGCCATTCCCGATGAACTTAATGATGCCAATGGTTAGAAAAATGTTAACCACTGATATGGCCATCAATATGAAAAATTTGAATGAGCAACTGTCTAAAGACTAGACTAGTATCCAGAATTGAGATGTTAGTCCCGATAGCTATCGGGATGAGAAACGCTCGAAAGTGCTATTTTTAGTTCAAAAATATTGTTTATTGAATTGATATGTTAGAATTGAGAAACTTCTGAAAGTGTAATCAATCAAATTAGTGCTAATTTTACTTTCTCAATTCTAACATCTCAATTCTAGCATCTCAATTCTAATATCTATCAAAAAATGTTTAGGCACAAAGGTAAAAACAGAACCTTCAGACATAACTTATTATTAGCAGCTTTGCTCTCTTCAAATGCTGGATTAGTAAATATTACTGGTGTGCTTTCAATTGGAGTTTTAACAACAAACGTTACCGGGCATTTCGCATTTTTTGCTGAAGAGTTAACTAAAAATGATTATCGACAAGCATTCGTTTTTTTAATTTACATTCTTTCTTTTTTGTTTGGCTCGTTCTTCTCTAGTATACTAACAGAATACTTTGAATTTAAAGAAAAGAAGACTTCTCATGGCCTATCTATGAGTATAGAAATCATCATATTGTTTTCTGTTGGATATTACCTTACCTATCTGGATCCTTATTTATCGAAATCAATTGTTGCTTCAATCATATTGTTTTCAATGGGTATGCAAAATTCTTTAGTGACACAGATTTCTGCGTCAACCGTACGTACTACTCACTTAACTGGATTGTTCACCGACCTTGGTATAGAATTATCGCAATTATTTTTTCATAACAAAGAAGAGCACCGAAAATTATTATGGAATAGTATTAAGTTAAGACTTACCATCATCTTATTCTTTTTTGCAGGTGGTGTTTTTGGAGGATATTTATTTCAATCCATCCAAGCAAAAACATTAATGCTAGCATCAGGTATATTAACATTTGCTTTGATGTTCGATATATTCAGAAAACAATACTATAGAATAAAACGAAAAATATAAGTAAGATGAATAGATTCAGAATTGTATTATTATTTGCACTACTTGTACTATTTAAGATTAGTTACTCTTCGAGTATATCAAAACTTAAATCAGAGAACATTCAACTTCCTTACAAAATTATTGTTGGACATGTAAATGGAGTATTTGGTACCTATAAAGGATACGAAATGTTACTCAACCAAATAGAACCCGAATTCCCTTATGCTGTAATCCTCGAAAAAAGTGCAAGTTATTGCTACTTTATCAATTTATTCATTAGTGGTAGAGATACTACGGCAATTAATAAAATTAACATAAGTAATTTAGAAGAGAAAAGTTTTTATTTCCATATACGTGGTCTAAACAAAGAACGAGAGTATTCAAATCGTATCATTATAAAGTCAATTGATTTAGAGCACCAGGATAATTTTAAAAATGCCTTGAATGCAGTTTACTATATGCTTAGTCAAGTTAGTAATGATCATTACCAAAGAATGGCAGATACTATTTATCGTGATAGCACAAAATTAAATCATGTGAAAGCAAAAGATTTAATCCGTTTAATTGATAGTACACGTATGTCATACCTTATGGCCGATGATAGTGTATTACAAGTAATAAAGAAAAACCTATATCTTACAACAGACTTAGGTGTACCTTATGGAGTTTCGTGGGCATCAAATAGAGAAAAAATACTTTTAGATTTTTTTAATTCAGCGACATTTGGATTAAATAGATATTGCTGTATTACTGATGTTAAACATCTTCCTAAATCTGGTAAACGAAAAGCATTTCTAAACAAAGCCAATCTTAAATCATTTGGAATTTCTTGTATATACCCCATTTATTTCAATCATTATTTTAACACAGGTTTCAAGAAAACTTTTTATTGTGCTCATCCTACTAATCCGTTTAAAGGTAAGTCTGCATTAAAAAATCAGTTTAAGTTGAAAAAAGGTGCTTGGTTGATGAATACAGAAAAGTATACATACCTAATCATTTCTAATTAATCTTGGGTAATATTCTCACTGATGCTAAAATTTATTAAGCAATTATTCTTTGGGAATTATTTCTATGGAATTTGTGCTGTAGCACTTAGTATCGAAGCAAGCTTACAACAACAAGTACCAATAAATTATTTTTTATACTATTTCATTCTTTTCGCAGGGACAATATTCTATTATACAAATGCCTACACCCATATTAACGACACGAAAAGCCACAACCCACGCATTTATTGGTATTCTCAACGCTTACATAAAATAAAAACAAATCAGATAACCCGAATTTTAACTATTTTCATATCATCTATTTTCTATTTAAAATTATTTATCACCAAGTCATACAATTATTATATAGATAATAATTTACTTCTCTTAATCATCTTCCCAATTAGCGGTTTGTTGTATTATGGTATTAGTTCAAAAGGCATATCTAAATATAATTTTAGAAGTATCGGTTGGTTAAAGCCTATTCTCATTGGTTTTACCTGGGCTGGAATAGTTACTATATATCCAATTATTTTTTCGAGCATAGAGCAACATCGAATTTTTGAAATTAGCGCTATTAACTACTTGTTATTTCTAAAAAATATGATGTTCATCACGATACTCTGTATTATGTTCGATGTAAAAGATTATGCATCGGATTACAATAAGAGCTTGAAAACATTTGTGGTACAGTTTGGATTAAGGAACACTATATTTTATATATTAATTCCCTTAAGTACTATAGGTTTGGGCACATTTATTATGTATGGTATTAATCACGATTTTTCGACACAAAAACTAATCATCAATTGTATACCATTTGTTCTTTTACTTCGTGTTGCCTACACTCTTAAATCACGTAAAAGTATTTTCTATTATCTAATTGTAATAGATGGCTTAATGCTAATAAAAGCAATTTGCGGATCTGTTGCAGTGCTTTATTTCTAATAAAAAAAGCTACCCGAAACGAGTAGCTTTTATCTTGTGTTTGTAAAACCTTATGGAGTATTATTTAATATTAAATGAGTAGACATATTTAGAGAATGGGTTCTGAGCATAAACGCCTTCCACCATTAACATATTGCTTTCACTAGAATTTATTACTTCATCAACGTCTTCAGCACTGTTAACTGTTTTGTTATTCAACTTAGTGATGATGAATCCGTCTCGAATTCCAATGCTGCTTAATTTTCCTGCTTTAAGAGAACTTATTTTAATACCACTCTCAATTTTTAGAGTTTTCTTTTCTGAATCGCTAAGTTTAGAAAAATTAGCTCCTAATAATGAGTTTGCATTTACCGCTTCTTTTTTCTTGAGACCGGTTAAATTATCTTCACCACGCAGAATAACTGCAATCAATTTGTCTTTATTCTCACGAATTACTTTCACATCAATTTTATCACCAGGGCGGTGACGACCAATTTGTTCCGTTAATTCTGAAGTGCTGTTAACATCAACACCAGCAATACTCGTTACTACATCACCTTTCTTTAATCCTGCCGCTTCTGCTGCACCACCATCAGTTACCGTGCTAATCAAAACACCTTTAGTGTTTTTTAAACCATTTTCCTTCGCCACTTCAGAATTCACTTCTTGAATTTGAACTCCTAAAAAGGCACGTTGTACTTTTCCAAATTCTAACAAATCATCCATCACTTTACGCACTAGATTAACTGGTACTGCAAACGAGTAGCCTGCATATGATCCTGTTTGAGAAGCAATAGCTGTATTGATACCAATAAGCTCTCCTCTTGTGCTCACTAATGCGCCACCACTATTACCTGGGTTAACGGCTGCATCAGTTTGTATAAAAGATTCAATAGGGAATTTAGTTGCTGTACCGTTCTCTCCGATTATATTTATATTTCTACCTTTTGCAGATACAATACCTGCAGTTACTGTAGATGTTAAATTAAAAGGATTACCTACTGCTAATACCCATTCACCAATTTTAACATCATCTGAATTCCCGTAAACAATAAAAGGTAAATTTACAGCATCGATTTTTACCAATGCTAAATCTGTATTCGGATCAGTTCCTATAACTTTACCTTTAAATGAACGTTTATCGTTTAATATAACTTCGATTTTATCTGCTCCTCTAACCACATGGTTATTGGTTACAATATATCCATCGGCAGAAATAATTACACCCGAACCTGAACCCATTTGTGGACCACGTTGTCCAAATGGATTGCCGAAACCTCTGTTATCACCAAAGAAATCTCTGAATGGATCAAATGAATTGTCTTGTGAACTTTCATTTATAGTTACTTTGATGTGCACTACACCGGGGACTGTTTTTGCTGCAGCTACTGTAAAGTCTGTACCCCCATCTGCTGCAATTGGATACTCGGGTAAACTAGCAAATTGAACTTTTTGTCGTTCAGAAATTGTTTCCGGATTTTTTTGTTCAAAAAATTTATAGGCAGCTACTCCTACAAAGCCTCCAAGGCTCGCTACCACTAATCCGATAAAAATGCTCTTTTTCATATTCATTATCTGTTTCGTTTAAAGGACTTTTTTTTATGCTAAAATATCAATTTCAAAATCAATGCCAGCTAAACGGAAACAATTTCTGTAAATTGCTGTACTTTTGTAAAAACTACTTTACATAGCTAATATGACTTTTAAGTTTTATAAATATCAAGGCGCTGGAAACGACTTTATCTTAATTGATAATCGTGATAAATCATTCCCAACGGGAAACACACAGCTGTATAACAACTTGTGTGACAGAAGGTTTGGAATAGGTGCAGATGGTATTATGTTGCTTGAATTAATCGATGGTTATGATTTTAAAATGGTTTACTTTAATTCTGATGGAAACGAAAGTAGCATGTGTGGGAATGGTGGTCGCTGTTTAGTACGTTTTGCTGAGGAATTAAATATAGCTAAAAATGAATGTCGCTTTTTGGCAGTAGATGGTCCTCATTATGCCAAAATTTCTGAAAATACAATTCAACTCCAAATGATTGATGTGGATGGCTGGAAGCAACATGGAGATGATATCTCTCTTCAAACGGGTTCTCCTCATTATGTTAAATGGGTTGACCATGTGGATAATGTAGATGTGTACGAAGAAGGTAAATCTATTCGCTATAATAACGAGTTTAAACAAGTAGGTATTAATGTAAATTTTCTAACCTGGGATAACAATGCATTACATGTGCGTACCTATGAACGTGGTGTAGAAGACGAAACCCTTTCTTGTGGAACAGGAGTTACTGCTGCAGCTATGGCTTATGCCATTAAACATGATTTAAGTGGAGATGTAAATGTTACTATTGAAACAAAGGGTGGTTCATTAAGAGTATTGTTTCATCGTGATAATAACTCATTTACAAACGTCTACCTTATTGGACCTGCAGTGAAAGTTTTTGAAGGCACAATTAATATCGAAGAATAGTTTTTAATCCATTCGAAATTCATTACATTTGAATTTTTTTAGTGCTATAAATTGTCTTAAATTTTTGTTAAGACTCCAGTGGTACGCGTAGATAGTAAAAAGCCTTGTAAATTAGTTTATTCGCTTTGTAAGCATCCTTACTTAGGGCATGTCATTGAACCGCATATCGTACAACTCAACCCTAACGGCAGTTTCACGCTATCTCACCGGAAATTATATACACAAACTGCAAAAGAATTCGATGCTTATTTAGATGAACGAGATTACAAGTTAATTCGTTTGTTAGATCAACTCGATCAAGAATACATCATCAAAAAATATAACAAAGAAGTTATTCGTCCTGCGTTGTATTTCAGTAAAATATGGAATGAAAAACTTTATGCTATAGTTCGTCCGATTATCGAAAAAAAACTTGTTGATGCTATTCAGCAAATTGGTGAAAAACCATTTTACGAAATGG
>CAJBVG010000033.1 GCA_903958995.1 uncultured bacterium
CTGCACAGCATGTGGAAGATTGCTTGAAAGCAGGAATTGACATCCTTTGGATTGGCGCACGTTCTACGGTTAGTCCGTTTGTAGTACAAGAAATTGCTGATGCCTTGCGAGGTGTTGATATGCCAATTTTAATTAAGAATCCGATTAACCCCGATATTGAATTATGGATAGGTGCTATTGAACGCATCAACCATGCTGGAATTACAAAAATAGCAGCCATACATCGAGGCTTTTCTCAATACGAAAAAAACACTTACCGTAATACACCAAATTGGAACATTCCATTAGAGTTAAAACGCTTGGTTCCCAACTTACCTGTTATTTGCGACCCTAGTCATATTTGTGGCAGCATCGATTTAATTCCCCATATTAGTCAGAAGGCCATGGACCTTAACTTTGATGGCTTAATGATTGAGTCGCATTACGACCCAAGTATTGCATTGAGTGATAAAGACCAACAGTTGAAACCTGCTGAATTGGCTAGATTAATTGAGCATTTGATTATTCGCGATATTGACTCAGAAAACATAGAATTTAAAGATCAATTATTGCGATTAAGAACAGAGATTGACAAAATAGATTTTGAAGTTTTAGAACTGATTGCTTCGCGATTAAAATTGATTCAAGAAATAGGTATCTATAAAAAAGAAAACAACATTACCATCTTCCAACCCGAACGTTGGGCACAGATTGTTGAATCGAGAAAGAAATATGGAAAAGAAATCCACTTATCCGAAGAAATGATATTAGATTTGGTAAAGTTGATTCACCGTGAATCCATTTCTATTCAAACTAAAGTGATGCAAGATGAATGATATTCAAAGTAGTTTAGGGTACACCATTTTTTTAGAAGACCCCATTGCCTCGCTGGATAATTTTTTATCATCGAGCAATTATTCTAAAGTAGCTATACTTGGCGATACGCATACCTTAGCCGAATGCCTTCCCTATTTAAATCTTTATTCTTCGTATTCTTCTACCTGCGACCTTATTGAAATCGATCCAGGTGAGGATAATAAAAACATCGACATATGCATTGGTATATGGAGCATGATGCAAGAGTTTGGGTTGGATAGAAATTCATTACTCATTAATTTGGGTGGTGGTGTAATTTCTGATATGGGGGGCTTTGCTGCATCGACGTATATGCGAGGTATTGATTTTATTAATATCCCCACTACATTGCTAGCCATGGTAGATGCAAGCATTGGCGGAAAAACCGGATTAGATTTACAACATTATAAAAATCATTTAGGAACATTTACACATCCTAAAGGAATATTTATCATCCCCGAATTTTTAGGTTCATTACACGAGTTAGAAATAAAATCGGGATTAACCGAAGTGGTGAAGCACGGATTAATTGCCGATCATTTACATCTGCGTGATACCCTTTCTTATTTATCAAATGGATTACCAGGTGTTAATGAATTAATTCCTCAAAGCATAAAAATTAAATTAGACATTGTAGAGCAAGACCCAACAGAGAAAGGGATTCGCAAGGCATTGAACTACGGACATACCGTTGGACATGCGATAGAAAGTTATTATTTAGCAAAAGGGAAACTCATTATGCACGGTAGTGCTGTTGCTTATGGAATGATGGTGGAAGCAGTGTTGAGTGAAATGAAATGTTGCATGAAAACAGAAGATGTGAAATACATTTTCGAGATTATTCCGAATCACTTAGAACCAGCTAAGGTTACTCAAGAAATGATTCTAGATTTAATCGATTTCATGAAGCTGGATAAAAAGAATACAGACGATCTTATTAAATTTAGTTTACTAAGTGAAATTGGAAAACCTGCTATTAATATTACTTGTACTGAAGAGGAAATTACTGAGGCTTTATTAAAATGCATTCATTATTTTAACGATTAGTGAAATGAAAATAAGAAGACCACTACATTTTCAAAAACAGACCTTAACATTACCCGGTTCGAAAAGCGAATCCAACAGAGCCCTTATTATACAAGCACTTTCAGAGGAAGTAATCAGTATCGATAACTTATCGAATTCTGATGATACGAGAATTATTCAAGATGCACTTTCTGGAATCGACATGATTATAGATTGTAATCAGTCGGGTGCAGCATTACGATTTTTATGTGCATTTTTTTC
>CAJBVG010000034.1 GCA_903958995.1 uncultured bacterium
TATACAAATGCAATTGGTCGCCTTTTGAAGGACACACCTTCCGATCTAGCATCAATACAACTTTCGTAAATGGCCATAAAGTATATCACAAGGGAGTTTTTGATGAAACATCTAGAGGTAAACGCTTATTATTTAACAGATAACGTAACTTATTGCTCAGATTTTCGAATAAGTGAATAAATACTTTCGCTTATGTTGCATCTCATGAAGAACCTAGTTCGTCTAGGCCTTAGAATTATAGGAATTTTCTAGTTTCTTAATATTATTTAGAATCATTTTAAAAACAATGATGCGCTTTTAGTGTATTCTCTATACATTTGCATTTTTAATAGAGAACATGGCGAAGGTTTCGATCAATATAGCAACAGGCACGCTTCAGAAGGAAGAAATTATCATAGGGATTGATTTAGGTACAACGAATAGTTTGATTGCCTACATCGACGACGAAAAACAATCAAGAGTAATTAATGATACAGGAAAGGGAATTCTAGTTCCTTCCATTATCTATTTTCACCCAAGTGGCGACATTATAGTAGGCAATGAGGCCAAACCTTATTTAATCTCAGATCCTCAAAACACCATCTTTTCAGTTAAACGTTTATTAGGTCAATCCTATAAAGATATTGAAGGCTTCAAAGATTTCTTCAGCTATAAAGTAATTGATGATGATACCGACCGTATTGTTAAAATTAAAGTAGGCGATAAATTCTATACTCCAATAGAATTATCAGCAATGATTTTGCGAGAACTGAAAGAGCGTGCAGAGCATGCACTGAAAACACCAGTAAACAAAGTAGTAATCACCGTTCCTGCATATTTTAACGACGCTCAACGTCAAGCTACGCGTGATGCTGGTAAAATTGCTGGACTAGATGTTCTTCGAATTGTTAACGAACCCACTGCAGCAAGTTTAGCGTATGGGATTGGATTGAAACAAGAGGAAGAACAAACTATAGCCGTATATGATTTAGGTGGTGGTACGTTTGATGTTTCTATTCTAAAAATACAAAATGGAATTTTCGAAGTGCTTTCTACCAATGGTGATACCTTTTTAGGTGGTGATGATTTCGATCGTGCCATTATTGATTATTGGTTAGATGCATTACATTTAAACCCTACCGAAGTAATGAATGACGCCTCACTAGCACAATCGTTCAGACTTGCAGCAGAAGAGGCTAAAATAGCATTGAGCACACAAAATATTTATCAAACCAATGTGAACGAACACATGTGTGCGATTAATAAAGCGACTTTCGAGAATCTAATCAAACCATTTGTCGAAAAAACTGTACAATGTTGTTCTTCAGCATTAAAAGATGCTGGTATATCTGCAGATGAAATTCAACAAGTAGTTATGGTGGGTGGTTCTACTAGAACTCCATTCGTAAAAGAAAGTGTAGCAACATTTTTCAATAGACCAGTAAATGATACAATAAATCCGGATGAGGTTGTAGCACTAGGTGCAGCTATTCAAGCCGATGTATTATCAGGTAACAGAACGGATATTTTATTGCTAGATGTAACACCTCTATCCTTAGGTATAGAAACCATAGGAGGATTAATGGATGTTATCATTCCTCGAAATTCTAAAGTACCTACAAAAGCTGGAAGACAATACACCACATCTATTGATGGGCAAGTAAACATGAAGGTTTCCGTATATCAAGGGGAGCGTGATTTAGTAAAAGAAAATAGAAAATTAGCAGAGTTTGATTTGAAGGGAATTCCTTCGATGCCTGCTGGTTTCCCGAAAGTAGATATCAATTTCCTTTTAAATGCCGATGGTATTTTAAAGGTTCAAGCTATTGAACTTCGCTCTGGAGTAAAGCAAGAAGTAGAAGTAAAACCTACCTATGGTTTAACCGATGATGAAGTAGAAAAGATGCTACTTGATTCTGTTGAACATGCCAAAGATGATGTGCAACAACGTATGGTGATTGAAGCAAGAACAGAAGGGAAACAAATGGTTTATACAGCCGAAAATTTCATCAAAAAAAGTGCTGAGTATTTAAGTGCTGATGAAGTCGAACATACAAAATCATTAATTGAACTATTGAAATCTGAGTTACCTAAAGGCGATAAAGATTCGATTTTAAAAGCTATAGATCAATTAAACGAATATACCAAGCCATTTGCCGAACGTGTAATGGATATTGCCGTTTCACATGCTATGAAAGGGAAAAAAGTAGATGAGTAAGAAAACAATCAGTATTAAAATAGCATCAGATGTGGTTTGTCCATGGTGTTATGTTGGTAAAAAAGAATTAGAAAAAATGATGGATGAGTTGAAAGATGAATTCCATTTTGATATACAATATTTACCTTTCGAATTAGCGCCAGATATGGCTACCGAAGGGGAGGATTTTCAACCTTACATCACAAAGAAATTTGGCGATTGGGATAAATTCTTAGCAGGTACAAAATTCTTAGTAGAACGTGGACAAGGCATCGGAATTGATTTCGATTTTGAACACATCAACCGTAGTCCTAATACGTTTAACATACATCGTATTATTCAGTTTGCTCATCAATTTGGCTTACAAGCTGTAGTAAAAGAGGCATACATGAAAGCCTATTTCGAACAACAAATTGATTTAACGAATAGTGAAAATGTAGTTCGTATTGCTGTAGAGAATGGAATCGACGAAGACTTATTGTATAAATTATTAGGTAGCGATGAAGGCTCAAATGAGATTCGCATCGTGCAAGATAGTTTACGTTCAATGGGAGTGAGCGGTGTGCCTTTCTTTATCATTAATAATGAATACGGATTAAGCGGTGCAGTTCCTGCAGCTCAACTAAAAGAAGCTGTAATTGATGTAGCTTCGAAAATCGCTTAATTAGTTTTTATTGTTCATCATCTTGGCAATGTACTTTCCAAGTATATCGAATTCAATATTTACTTCATCACCTATATTTAACGTGTGCATATTGGTATGCTCGTAGGTGTATGGAATTATTGCAACTGCGAAAGTGCTCTTTGTAGAATCTACTACTGTTAAACTAATTCCGTTTATACATACGGACCCTTTTTCTACGGTTACAAAACCTTCTGAAATTGGATGTTCAAATTGAAATCTCCAACTACCACCTTCATCTGTAATATCAATACATTTAGCTTTTGTGTCTACATGCCCTTGCACAATATGTCCGTCTAAACGGCCATTCATTTGCATGCAACGTTCGAGGTTTACTTTACTTCCAACTTGTACAGAACTAAGGTTAGTTTTAGAAAGTGTTTCTGCAATTGCAGTAACGGTATGTGATTGTTCATCACATTTCACCACAGTTAAGCAAACACCATTGTGCGCTACACTTTGATCAACTTTTAATTCATGCGATATACCTGATTCAATCGTAAAATGAAGATTTGAGTTTTCTTTTTCGATTGATGTAATCTTGCCTATTGTTTCTATAATTCCTGTAAACACGCTTTCTAAATTCTAAATTTTAAATTCTAAATTCTAAATTGAAATTATTCAATTCACATATTAGCATACCAGCATATCAGCATACTAGCATATTAACATGCTATCTAATAAGTTCGATAAAGCCAGTTTTTGCTTTGGGTTTTAGTCCTACTAATCGTACTTCACTGTATTCAATGGTGTAGAAGTAAGTGCCTTCAGGCATATCACCTCCGGTATTGTTTTCTTTACCATTCCAATTTATTTGCGGATCGTTGGTTTGAAAAATTAATTTTCCATATCGATTGTAAATGCTAATCTGTACTTTTTCTACAAAGTTGATGCTGTCTTTTATCGGTTTGAATAAATCGTTAATATTATCTCCATTCGGCGTAAACACATTGGGTAAATATAGCTCCGGACAATTATCCACACAAACCATATTACTTCTTGCACTTTCATTGTTAAAGGAATCAATAGCCGTTACAAAGTAACATCCTGCAATTGATTGCAATAAGTTGATATCAGAATAGGTGATAACAGCAGCCGATAATGTTGTATGAATAATTACGAAATCACTTCCTTCAAAAGGTGATTTGTAAATATTGTATTTTACTACATCGCCAGTGTTTACTGTACTTGGAGTCCAGCTAAGTTCATTCCGATACAATGCACAACTAGGGTTTACTTGTAAAGTAGGTGCTTCAGGTTTACGTGTATCTTGAGGCTCTGCACAATAAATTTGAGAAAAATTAATAATTGGTTTTGCAAATCCTCCTGCATGATATTGACCAATAGATTTTACCAAATAGCAATAATTAACGCCATCTGTTAAATCTGAATCACTATATGATGTAGTATAACTCACACCTATAGAATCGAATATTGAAGTAGTTTTATTCTGACGATAAACAATAAAGCTATCATTTTCCCAAGGGGTATTTACGCTCCAAGTTAATTCCACTTTTTGATTTTCTGCAGAATTAGAACTTAAAAATATTGAACTTGCTTGTCGAGATGATCCTACAAATTGATTGTTGGAATATAAATCTACACGATATAAAAATTGTTTCTCCAGCGTATTGATATTTTCCTCTGAATAGGTAGTATCTAATATATTCCCCAACACATTGCCTGTTACTGTTTTTATTAATTGAAATGGGGAGTTGTTTGCCGATTGGTACCAACGGAATTCGTATGGTCCACTATATTGTGCCGTATCTAATTCAGTTGGTTTACTAAATATTAAAGTGTCTTTACCTGTACTGATATTTGTAGAGTCGATACTAACCATGGTAATGGAAGGGACATCACGTGTTAAATGATTACAGCTTTCATTCGATGCAATACTTTCTGCACCATCTGGGAAAAATGCAATGATACGATAGCAATAATCTCTACCTACAGCTAATCCATTTCCGTTATCGTTATCACGAAATGTTAATTCATTGATATCATTAATAGTTTTAATAAGTTCATATCCTTTATCAGGGGAAAGTCCAGTTTCACAAATCGTAGGAGTAAAGGGATTGCTGTTATTTCTTCTGTAAATTTTATAGCCAACTGCATTTAAACACTCTAGTTTATTCCAAGTTAAATTAATGCCATTTCCTTGTGCTATTGCAATTAAATTTTTAGGTGCTGGAGAAACAATATGAATTTGCCAATCTTCTAAATCAACTAATTTCGGACTACCATTATCTATCGCTTTGAATACAATTTGGTAAGGTTGTTTACGAACAGAATTACAAGTACTTCTCCAATAAAAATCCTGAACTACATTTCCAACAGCAACTGTGTTTTGAGGGAAGATAACAGTGTCGGGAAGCCCAATTTCAAAGGGACCTCCAGTGGCACTTAATGTAATTCTATCATTATCAACATCTGTAGCGTGTACTTGTATGTTGAATGATTGGCCTGCAATAATACAAGTGTCTTTTATAGTGGTAATAACAGGAGGGTTATTATCGGTGTTCACAATTTCAATCTGCATATCACGTACGATATAACCGATGCGAATGTATTTTTTATTTTTCGTAATGAATCGCCATTCTTCCACCATAATGGCAATATTATATAACCCTAAACGAATTGGATTTTCCCAAACCAATTGTCCAGTAACTGGATCGATTTCAAATTTAATAGAAGCAAAGCCATTGGCAACATCAGGGATTTTAAATCCGTACACATCTTCACCAACATCTTGCTTACATGGAACCAGCTTAAAGCTTAAACTGTCGCCATCAATATCAAAAGCATTGGGGTTATGAACATATAATTTATTAAGTCCACCAAAATCAATTGGCTCCAATAAAAGAACAGGAGAGTTATTAAATCCGATAAAAGGATTGATCACTAATTCAGTTTCTACATAGAAGGCAGTATTCACAGAATTCAACATGTTTTGCACATTGTTGTTTCTGTTAGGGTCTTGATAACTTATGATATAGGTTGAATAACCCGGAAAAGTATGAGTAAATAAATATCTATTACGCTGGATAAAAGGTCCAACTAATGTTTTCTCGACTCTCGGGCGTTCTTCTTGAGTACCATCACCAAAAAGCATAGTTGCTGTTGGGCGATCGGCATTGCCAGCATTGCTAACATCGGTAAAAGTTGTTAAGGTAAATTCGTACTGTAATGCGCTTAATTGTCGGTACGTAATTTCCCCAGCTCTATTATGCGTAGCATATGTAGAGGAGAAAAGGAGTACCCCAAATAAGAGCAGTAGTATTTTTTTCATCATTCACCTTCCCACAACTAACGTACCATTATGATTTTCTATTACTAACCCAAGCCGATTTATTGTCATCAGCGGTTGAGGTGTGGTTTTGCTTTGTTTTCGACTCTTTCCAAAGGTTGGCAATCATTAAAGCAGCTATTTCTGCTTCATCGCTTGAAGAATCCTTTAAACTATCAGCATTGAAGTAGTTTTTTACAAAATGGGTATCAAAATTACCCGATCGGAAAGCATCATGTTGCATCACGAATTTCCCGAAAGGTAGTGTAGTTTGAATACCTGTAATCTTATAATCATCTATCGCACGAATCATGCGTTCTATAGCTTCCTCACGGTCTTTACCGAAGGTAACAAGCTTAGCAATCATCGGGTCGTAATAGATTGGAATATCCATGCCTTCAACAAAGCCATCATCAACACGAACACCTAAACCTTGTGGTATTTTATACGATTGTAAATTTCCAATGTCTGGTAAGAAATTATTATTCGGATCTTCTGCATAAACACGCAACTCAATGGAATGTCCATTTATATGTAAATCGTCTTGGGTAAACGACAATTTTTCACCACGGGCGATTTTTATTTGTTCTTTTACTAAGTCGATACCAGTTATTTGTTCGGTAACGGGATGCTCTACTTGTAAGCGGGTATTCATTTCTAGGAAGTAGAAGTTTACATTATCTTCTAAAATAAATTCTACGGTACCAGCACCTAAGTAATCGCAAGCTCTTGCTACATCTACGGCGCATTCGCCCATTGCTTTTCTAATTGCTGGTGTTAATACTGAAGAAGGTGCTTCTTCAACAACTTTTTGATGTCGACGTTGAATAGAACATTCGCGTTCAAACAAGTAAACTATATTTCCATGAGAGTCTCCTAAAACTTGAATTTCAATATGACGAGGTGAACCAACATAGCGCTCAATAAAAACAGATCCATCACCAAAAGCCGAAGTGGCTTCACTAACGGCTAAGTCCATTTGTTCTTCAAAATCTTCTACTCTTTCTACCACTCGCATTCCTTTACCACCGCCACCGGCTGCAGCTTTAATCAGAATTGGAAATCCTACTTCGACGGCACGATCTTTTGCCACTTGAATATCTCCAATGGCTTCTTCGGTTCCAGGAACCATCGGGATATTATATCTTAATGCTGCTGCTTTTGCAGAAAGCTTATTACCCATCATTTCCATTGCTTCTGGCGATGGGCCTATTAAAATCAAACCAGCTTCTCTTACTTTACGAGCAAAGGCTGCGTTTTCAGACAAGAAACCATACCCTGGATGAATAGCATCAGCACCTGTACTTTTACAAGCATTGATAATATTTTCCATTACTAAATACGATTGGTTGGAAGGTGCTGGTCCAATTAATACTGCTTCATCAGCGTATTGAACATGTGGTGATAAACGATCAGCTTCAGAATATACTGCAACAGTTGCAATTCCCATTTCTCTCGCCGAACGCATAATACGTAAAGCAATTTCTCCGCGATTGGCAATTAGTATTTTTTTCAATGTATTATTGATTTAGGACAAACTTCTATAAAGTGTAAAAATATCAATTTTGATGATAAAAAACAGCCTTTTGAAAATCTAGTGAGATAATCAGAATAAATTCTAATTTTGGGGCGTGGTAGAAACAAAAACAATTAAAGCATTATTACTTAAAGATCTGCTTATCGAGTGGAGAAATAAGTACTCTTTCAATGGGATTCTGCTCTATGTGTTCTCTACGGTTTTTATTTGCTATTTATCATTCAAACAAATTAATCCAGTAGTTTGGAATGCTTTATTTTGGATTATCATGCTTTTTGCTTCGGTAAACGCTGTGGCTAAGAGTTTTATGCAAGAAACGAAGGGACGTTTTCTATATATGTATACCTTAAGTTCTGCACAAAATGTGATCATCTCTAAGATTATTTATAATTCATTATTGATGATATTATTATCAAGCATAAGTATCATTTTCTATGCCTTGGTTTTTAAAAATCCAATTCAAGATCCATTGTTTTATGGTATTGCTGTTTTACTAGGAGGATTAAGCTTTTCAACCATTTTAACTATGGTATCAGCAATTGCATCTAAAGTGAATAATAACACGACATTAATGGCCATACTTAGTTTCCCAATTATGGTTCCATTATTGATGCTTTTAATCAAGTTTTCGAAGAATGCTATTGATGGATTAGACAGAGCAGTTAGTTATAATGAATTGATAGCCATAGTAATGCTGAATGTTATTACGATTGCTGTATCTTTATTGTTATTTCCTTACATTTGGCGAGAATAAACGTAACATCTATACAATATGTTTAACAAAATTAGCTGGTGGAAATGGATGGGGATTATATTTATTCTTTTTTCCATCATTAGCGGCTTTCTAGGCCCAGTTCCAACACTTCCAATATTACACGAAACCATTCGAAACGTTTACTTCCATGTACCCATGTGGTTTGCAATGATTGTGCTGTTTGTAATGAACGCATGGTATAGCATTCGCTTCTTAAGAGTAGGAGCAGAGTCAGATGATAGATGGGCTGTAGAATCAGCCAATGTTGGAGTTTTACTTGGCGTTTTAGGTATTGTAACCGGTATGATTTGGGCTAAATTTACTTGGGGCGAAGCTTGGAGTAACGATCCTAAACAAAATAGTGCAGCAATTGCCTTATTAGTTTACATGGCTTACTTCGTTTTAAGAGGTTCTATAGACGATGAACAAAAGAAAGCTAAAATATCAGCAGTGTATAGTGTGTTTGCTTTCCCAGTGATGATTGTATTGGTGTTTATTCTACCAAGATTAACAGATTCTCTGCATCCGGGAAATGGTGGGAATCCAGGATTTAATACCTATGATATGGACAATAATGTTCGTAAAGTTTTTTATCCAGCAGTAATAGGTTGGATATGTATAGGATTGTGGATTACACAGTTGAGATTTAGATTAAGAACATTAGAAGATAAATCATTAGAAAAATAAGATGAAAAAGATATTCACACTCCTTTTTATGCTACTTATGATGTCTGTAAGTTATGCACAAACTTCAACAAATGTTGAAATGGCAGACACTCTCAGAAATTCAGGGAAAATATATGTTGTGGTAGCTGTTATCGCTGTAATATTCTTAGGTATAGCGACTTATTTAATTTATTTGGACAAGCGTTTAAGTAAATTAGAAAAAGAACAGAAATAATTTGCTAAAGAGGATTATTAATCAAACATTTGCTTAGAATTTAACAATCACAATTCAACAATTATTTAAAAAATAGTGTTTATGGCTAAAAGCGTAAAAGCAAAAGCAGCAGCACACGACACCAATTTCTTTGGTGATGTTTGTGCGTTCTTTGATAAAGCAGCAAGCTTTACAAATCATCCGCAAGGTTTATTAAACCAAATCAAAACATGTAATAGTGTTTATCGCTTTCAATTTCCTATTCGAAAAGCAAACGGTTCTATTGAAGTAATCGATGCTTGGAGAGTAGAGCACTCTCATCACAAATTACCAACTAAAGGTGGTATTCGTTACAGTGAGATGGTTAATGAAGATGAAGTGATGGCATTAGCAGCTTTGATGACGTATAAATGTGCAATCGTAAACGTAGGTTTCGGTGGTGCAAAAGGTGGTGTAAGAATCAACCCTAAAAATTATACGGTAGGTGAGTTAGAAAATATAACTCGTCGTTATACTACGGAATTAATTAAAAAGAACTTCATCGGTCCAGGTATCGATGTGCCAGCTCCAGATTATGGAACAGGAGAAAGAGAAATGTCGTGGATCGTTGATACATACGCTACTTTCAATCCAGGTTCATTAGATGCTAGTGCATGTGTTACTGGTAAACCAATTTCTCAATCAGGTATTAACGGTCGTCGTGAAGCTACTGGTCGTGGTGTTTACTTCGCAACTAGAGAGTGTGTTTCTGTTCCAGAAGACATGAAGAAAATTGGATTAACACCAGGTATGGATGGTAAACGAGTAATCGTTCAAGGTTTAGGTAACGTAGGTTTCTACTCAGCTAAATTCATTCAAGAAGGTGGAGGTATCATTGTAGGTCTTTGCGAATTCGAAGGTTCTATCTATAACCCTAAAGGTTTAGATGTAGAAAAAGTATTCGATCACAGAAAGAAAACAGGATCTATCCTTGGTTATAAAGGTGCAACAAAAGAGTTCAAAAATTCTAGTTTAGGTTTAGAGCAAGATTGCGATATCTTAGTTCCAGCAGCATTAGAAAATCAAATCAATATTGACAACATTAAGCGCATTAAAGCAAAGATTATTGCTGAAGGTGCTAATGGTCCAACTACTCCTGAAGCAGCAGATTACTTCATGAAAAAAGGTGGTATCATTATTCCAGATGCTTATTGTAATGCAGGTGGTGTAACTGTTTCTTACTTCGAATGGTTAAAAAACTTATCTCATGTGGCTTTTGGTCGTATGGATAAACGTTACGAAGAAAATCAAAACAGAACATTAGTAGATACTATTGAAAAAGCAACAGGCGTAAAGCTTTCAGCTGATCAACGTAAATTAATCGTTAAAGGTCCAGATGAATTAGAATTAGTAAATTCTGGTTTAGAAGAATCAATGGTGCGTTCATACCACGAAATTCGTGAGATTAAATTAATGAATAAGAAAATTGATAGTTTAAGAACTGCTGCATTTGTTGGAGCAATCGACAAAATCGCCGTTTCTTATATGAATCTTGGAATTTTCCCATAATATTATTCTACAAGCACAAAAATCAGCCGCCAAGTTTTTTACTTTGGCGGCTTTTTTTTTGAGCAATTAAATTATTTCAGTAAATTCAATTTAAATACGCCCCATATGAAAAAGATAATATTAACTCACGGTATTCTAGGCGGTGCTTTGATATCGGCAATTATGGCATTTTCTATATTAAAGTATAACGATGTTATCAACTTTAACGAAAACATGATTTATGGTTTTTCATTCATGTTGATTGCATTTATACTTCCATTTATTTCCATTTGGAAATTTAGAAAAGTTGATGGCCCATCTTATCAGTTTAAAAGAGCATTTGTAGTTGGACTAGGAGTAAGTTTTGTTGCTTCGGTAATGTATGTATTAACCTGGGAAGTGGTGTTCAATGTTTATATTCCGAACTTCATGGAAAAGTATTCTGAATTTTGCTTAAAGCAATTAACAGAGTCAGGTGCAACTGCAGATGTGATTGCTGCTAAACAATCCGAAATGGCTCATCAATCCGTTATGTATGTGAAAGCTTGGTACAGAATGGGATTAACGTATATGGAAATTTTCCCAATTGGTTTAATAGCTTCGTCAATTGCAGCTTTGACTATAAGAAAAAAAAATAATGTGCCAATAAGTTAATGTGCCAATGTGCTAATTCGTTTTTTAGCACATTGGCACATTAGCACATTAGCACATTAGAAATTTGCTCTTAAAGTTACCCCAACATTTCTCCCAGCAGAGTTAATTCCAGATGCAAACACTCGATACGCTTGATCAGTGATGTTATCTAAATTTACTTGTGCTTGAAAATATTTATTGAATTGATAACTGCAACGCAAATTCAATGTATACCAACTAGGCATACCATTTGCAGTTGCGTATGATAAATTATCTTCTCCAGCTACATTATAATCTTTTAATTCTTTAGCAGCATTGAAAATACTGAATGCTTCCGCACGCATTTTCTTTGCTTTCCAAACAAATGATACTTTCCCAAATGCTGGCGCAATATGATCAAGCGGAGTTTCAGGTGAAACACTCGTAATTCTTCCTTTAGTGAAATTATAAGATGCACTTGTACTGAAATTTGAAGTTATCTCATAATTCACTAATCCTGTTATTCCATAAATAATGGCTTCAGATGCATTAACATTCTTTTGAACTCTACTTAAAGTATCACCATATGGAATGTAATCAGAACCATTAAATGTTGCGTTTTGAGTTACGATTCCATCAATAACTTTTGTTGCGAAAAATATACCGGTAACTTGAAGTTTGTCAGCTATATTTTTAGATAATGAGAATTCTAAATTGTATGTTTTTTCAGCCTTTAGATCTGGGTTAGGGATAATTATAGTTCCAATATTACTATTATTTCCTGCGGTATCACCTTTAGCTGATTCAAATACTTTCGATATGTCGTCAATGTTCGGTGAACGATAACCAGTAGATAAATTCAAGCCTAATTTCCAAGTTTCTGTAGGATGATATACTGCACCTAATTGCCCAGTAACCATAGAATTTTTCTGATCAATTTCATCAAATGGGAATGGGAAAAATGTCTTATCCGTAAATTTCGAATTCAGGCTATACATATTTCCTCTTAATCCTGCTTGCAATATAATTTTATTGCTTACAGCACGGTCTGCCGTTACATATACCGATACCGAATTCGTTTTAGATCCCCCATCAGGATAACGAGTATCTAAAGCGGTAATCGCTCCAGTTACAATATTCTCAGCACTTGCAGTAGATTGAACATCATTCAATACTATTTCAGCTCCATAGCGTAAATCTATTTTCTTAATCATCTTATCGAAATCTGCATTCAAACTGTACACTTTTACATTTTCAATACGATGATTTAATTTGCTTTTTTTCCATCCACGATTGTGTCTGCTCTCTTCAATATCTTGATATGCAAATGTTACTTGAGCTTCATTATAAAACTTACTTCCTTTTAATCGTAATTGATAGCTCAACATCATTCTTTTTTGTGGACCATAATACCATTGAGCATTATTGAATTTCCCAGATGAACCAATTTCAGATAAACGGTCGTATCGAGGAATGTTGCTAGAGTTTGAGTATTGTAAGCTTAACACATGTGTAACGTGATTGCTTTGTTTAAACAAAAACTTTTGCATTAAATCGTATTGAGTATAACCACTCGATTTTTGTATTAATGAATCATCATTTTTCATCATGGTATCTACACCATTAATACGGTCTTGGTAATAGTTGCGGATCCCTAAACTTCCCCATTCAGATGATCTGTTTTTACCTTGACGAAGATTACTAAAATCAGAAGCTGTGAAACTCGTTAATGAGCCAAATTTATTATTTGCGATAGATAAATCCACATGCGCAGTTCGTTCATCATTACTCGAAACGTAACGGCTATAAGCAGATCCATTTATATTTATGTTTTTAGAGTTTGATAGTTTCGGATCTTTAGTATAAAAACTAATTACACCACCTAGTGCATCGCTACCGTAAAGTAGGGATCCTGCACCAAATAATATTTCCATTCGTTCTAATGATGATTGATCCATCGTAATAGCATTTTGTAAATGCCCACCGCGATAAATGGCATTGTTCATACGAACACCATCAACCACCATCAATACTTTGTTTGCTTCAAAGCCCCTAATCATTGGGCTTCCACCACCTGCCTGGCTTTTTTGAACGTTTACTAAACCTGTATTTTGCATTAAATCTGCTGTGGTTTGTACGTTATTTTGTTCTATAGATTTTGCTTTTACAACAGCAATTTGTTGTGCTATTTTTTGAGAAGATTCTTCAAATCTATTTGCAGAAATGACGACCTCATTAGTGTTATATGCACGCTCAGATAAATAAACAACAAATTTATTTTTTGTTAATTCTGTTAAGTTGGTAATCTTATTACTATAGCCTACACAGCTAAGTTCAATGGTTTCGTCTTTTTTTAAATTGTTAATGTTAGCGATGCCATTTTTATCAGTACTGAGCACTTCATTTCCTCGAACGCGCACAACAACCCCTTGAATAGGAGTTAAGCTTACGTTATCTTTTACAGAAATAGTTTGAGCAGCACCAATTTTACAGCATATACCCATCAACAAAAAGAGTATAATTCTTTTCATTTCTTAAGTATTGTGTTTTAGATTAATTGGGTTGATTTTTTTATTACAATTTACTTAGAAATTGCTCTGGAGGAGGGGTGCTTACGGTAGAAATTTGAGTTACAATACGAGAATTGTGTTTTATATAAGGAATCTCAAGTGCCGTAAATAAAACACAATTCTCTTCCTTAATTAATAAACCTTCAATTTTAATCAATTTCATTAGCACTTTTGAAATTGGCTTACCTGTTGCTTGAATATCCGAACTTTGCTCCATATGAGCAGCTAAATTGGCAAAGAGTTCCGCTTCCTTCTTGTCATTAATACAATACACTAAAATGGAATCTTGCCCGATATTTTCGGTTCTAACAACGTCGTATAAATTATTTTGATGCTTAAACTCTTTTTTACTTTGCCAATTTAATCCAGCAAATTCATTAGAACTCATTCGGAAAGCAGTCATTTCCTCATCTTTCAACCCTGCTTTAATGATACGTTTCGCTTCTTTTTTACAGAGCATAGTATTTACGTCGAATACAACTAAGTATCCGGAAATTTGATAAAAAAGACTGAATGCAAGTATTGAGATGAGTAAGCGTCGCACTATGCAATCTAATTAAAAATCTAGAATTCTAAATAAAATAAATTAAACAAACTGCATTTTAATAGGTTATTATTACTTTTACTTCCTTACAATACGCTATTACACCCATGAACATTCTTTACAAATACCTTAAAAACTATTGGCAGCTTGGCATATTAGCGCTTTTTTTGGCCGCAATCAACCAAGGTTTCTCTTTGTTAGATCCTTTAATTTTTCGACATGTGATCGATAATTATGCTACCAAATTCGATCAATTGACTAAAGAACAATACATACGTGGTGTTGGTTTATTGTTATGTGGAACTATTGGCGTAGCGTTTATATCACGTATAGCTAAGAACTTTCAGGACTATTTTGTTAACGTAATTACACAACGTCTAGGAGCTCAAATGTACTCTGATGGTCTTGAACATTCACTTGCCCTTTCTTATGCTCAGTTTGAAGATCAACGAAGTGGTGAAACTTTAGGGATTCTTCAAAAAGTTCGTAGCGATGTAGAAAAATTAATTGCAGTATCTGTAAATACGTTGTTTACTTCCATCATTGGTATCATATTCGTAATGTTTTACGCAATATCAGTGCATTGGATTATTGCCCCAGTATTCTTAGCAGTTGTTCCTTTGTTAGGAGCTCTAAGTTCAGCCTTAAGTAAACGTATTAAAAAAATACAGAAAGAAATTGTAGGTGAAACAACAGCTTTAGCGGGTTCAACTACAGAATCACTTCGAAATATTGAGCTAGTAAAATCTTTAGGTTTAGTAAAACAAGAAATTAATCGTTTAAATAGTACTACTATTAAAATTTTAGGGCTGGAACTTAAGAAAGTAAAATACATCAGAAGCTTAAGTTTTATTCAAGGTACTGCAGTTAACTTCCTTCGTACTTGCATTATGTTCATCATGTTGTTTCTTATTTTTCAAAAAGAAATTTCGGTCGGACAAATGTTCTCCTTAATGTTCTATTCATTTTTTATTTTCGGACCATTACAGGAATTAGGTAATGTAATAAACACCTATAGAGAGGCAGAAGTCTCTTTAGCTAACTTTGAGAAAATAATGAATACTCCGAAAGAACCTAAACCGGAGTCACCAGTTAGAATAGAAAAAGTAACATCATTAGAATTCAAAGGGGTAACCTTTCAACATCAAACATCAAATTCAAAAGCAATACACGATATCAATTTCAATGTGAAATCTGGTGAAACCATTGCATTTGTTGGCCCTTCAGGCTCTGGTAAAACTACTCTTGTTAAATTATTAGTAGGCCTATATCAACCTATGGAAGGTGAAATATTTTACAATAACGTTACTGGAAAACAGATTGATTTAGACTTGATGAGAGAGCGAATTGGTTTTGTAACACAAGATACACAATTGTTTGCTGGTACTATTCGCGAAAACTTATTATTCGTTAATCCAACCGCAACAGATGAAGAGTGTTTAGATGTATTGAACAAATCTGCTTGTCAAAACTTACTATCTCGTGCCGATAAAGGATTAGATTCGATGATTGGTGAGGGTGGAGTTAAAGTATCTGGAGGGGAGAAGCAACGTCTATCAATTGCTCGTGCTTTACTTCGTAAGCCGAACCTAATGGTATTCGATGAAGCTACCTCTGCTTTAGATTCACTTACTGAAGATGAAATTAATGATACGATAAAATCGGTTTCTTCTGGCAAAGAACACATCACTATTATGATTGCTCACCGTTTATCTACCATTATGCATGCCGACCGTATTTATGTGCTTGAAAGAGGTAATATTATCGAAGAAGGTAAACA
>CAJBVG010000035.1 GCA_903958995.1 uncultured bacterium
ATAAAAGCTCATGTACTCTGTAGTTGTATTATTTGAAATTGGATTGATAAAATAACGACCATCATTAGATAATACCATTGCATGGAAACCGTAAGGACCAATATCTATTTTAACAATGTTTTGTGGATTTTGAACACTAACTCCTGTATACGTTTTAATCTCCGAATACTTTTTTGCTAATTCTTCTTCCATCATAGGAGTTTCCAGCACTTTAAATGTTTCGAAAGATCCATAAGGCATTGGAATATCAATGTTCACAGAATTTAGTCTTTTAGCTGCATAGAAATCAGAAATTGGAGCAGATAATAAAGTAGATTTTAATACCTCATAATTCAAACTAAGAGATCTGAATTTTTCTGGGAATACAATGTTTGTAGTTGCTGTTTTTTTTGCAACTGAAACTGGAATATCATTCCAGTAGTTTTTACTAGCCGAAGATTGTGCTACTATTCCAATTAAAATAGCTACAACTAACGCTGTTTTTCTTAAGTATATTTTTAACATAGGATTATTTAATATTTTGCTAATATATAGGATTCAACTACTCTTAGCAATAATCGTGACAAAAAAGAAAAGCCCTCGAATTAGGGCTAATTTTTTAAAAAAATATAGGTAAATAACCCAGTTTTATAGGAATTTATTCTAGTATGCTTCTTTAACCGTAGGTGGGTTGTACTTAAATTCGTACATCTTAACAAATGCTTTACCTAAACGAGTAGCTAAATCTGGTTCATAGGCTGCTCCTTTATCAAAAGCCACAATTGTATTGAATTGAACTATATTTTGCTTTTTCATCGGGCTATTTTGAGCATACAATAATTCAAATGGTTTTTGTAGCGTTTGTGGAAATAAAAGGATACGCTTTGTAGTTTCTACAGTATTCGTTCGCTTTACATCTATTAATGTAAAATTGATAGTTATGCTTTGAAGTTGATCTTTAAAACAAGCAGAAGTAAGTTCCGAATTCAAATGTAAAATAAGGTTATCATTTTGATCGAAAGATGCCGCGGTTACTTTATATTCACAATTATTTTTTCCCACCATATTTGAAGAAAAATATATAATCGGCTTAAATTTTAAAATCTTATCGATTATCCAGGTTTTTGTTTCCTCTAAAGTTGGCTCACGTACAGGTTCTATTACTGGAGGTGGAGGTGGTAAAGGTTTTGGTGCAACTTTCTTTGCTGGCTTTCTTCTCGCTTTATTTGCAACCTGTGCATCAACTTGACAAACAGAAACTAAAGCAATAAGTATTAAAAATATGGTTAATCTACCTTTCATAGGTTAATAAGATAAAAGTTCATTAATAGCAACACTTACTTTTTCAGGGTTAGGAATCATTTCAAATTCTAATGTTGAATTTAAAGGAATTGCAGGCAATACTTCTGATCCAATAATTTTCACCGGAGCGTCAAGATATTGAAAGCACTCTGAAGCAATTCTACCTGCTAAAGCTTGAGCAAATGAGTTATGCACTGGTTCTTCCGTAAGCACCATGCATCTTCCATTTTTCTTCACTGAGTTAAAAATCATTTCGATATCTACAGGGTGAATTGTTCTTAAGTCAACAATTTCTATTTGAGATTTCATAAATCGAGATGCACTTTTAGCCCAATAAACACCCATACCATAAGTAATTATAGTGATGGTATTTGGATGATCGATTGGTGAGGATTCTTGTACTATTCTACCCTTCCCTATTGGAATGATATAATCTTCTGATGGTTCAATCGATTTAGCTTCTTCTGTACCTTTAATTTTCGACCAATACAACCCTTTGTGTTCTAACATTACCACTGGATTAGGGTCGTAATATGCTGCTTTCATCAAGCCTTTTAAATCTGCACCAGTTGAAGGATAACAGATTTTGATGCCACGAATATTAGCCAAAACCGATTCAACAGATGATGAGTGATAAGGACCACCACTTCCATAAGCACCAATGGGTACGCGGATGATAGCACTTACTGGCCATTTACCATTTGATAAATAACAAGATCTAGAAACCTCTGTAAACAATTGATTCAATCCAGGCCATATATAATCAGCGAATTGAACTTCAACAATTGGTTTCAAACCTGCAGCCGACATTCCAACTGTACTTCCAATGATAAATGCTTCTTGAATTGGCGTATTAAAAACTCGATTAGCTCCAAATTTACCAGCTAAAGTTGCTGCCTCTCTAAATACCCCTCCTAATCGAGCACCTACGTCTTGCCCATATAATAGACATTCGGGGTGCTTCTCCATCAGTTCACGTACTGCAAACAATCCAGAATCAACCATTAAGGTTGGTTCATTACCTTCTGGCTCTCTAGTACCTTCCTCTTCAATAACAGGAGTAGGTGCAAAGTCGTGAGTATATAAATCTTCTGGACGAGGGTCTTCTGCTAATAAAGCTTTTTCATATTGAGCTTGAACATCTTTATGAACTTTAGCATCTAAAGCATCTAATATTAATTCTTCAATACCACTTTCTATAAGCTGTTTTTTGAATTTAGGGAAAGGATCTCTTAATGCTGATGCTTCTAAATCGTCTCTGTACCATTCTTTTCGAACACCTGAAGTGTGGTGATTTAACAAAGGAACTTTTGCATGTATTAAAAAAGGTCTTCTTTCTTTACGAACTAGAGCAATAACTTCTTCAATAGTTTTAAAACAAGCATTAAAATCTGTTCCATCTATAGAACGAACTTCTAATCCTTTAAAACCTTCAGCATATTCATTAGCATCCATTGCACGTATTTCGTTAGCACTTGCCGATATGTCCCATTCATTATCTTGTACTAAATAGATAATTGGTAGTTTTTTCAGAACAGCCATTTGAAATGCTTCTGAAACTTCACCTTCGGTGATACAAGCATCTCCAAGTGAGCATACTACAATTGGCGATTGATCTGAAACTTCTGTTAATCCTGTTTTCTCTTTATACTGAATTCCCATAGCCACCCCTGTTGTTGGAATAGCTTGCATCCCTGTTGCTGAGGATTGATGCGGAATTTTAGGCATATCAGGTCTGTTTAGACTTGGATGACAGTAATATGTTCTTCCACCTGAAAATGGATCATCACGCTTCGCAAGTAATTGAAGCATTAATTCAAATGGCTTCATGCCAATACCTAAAAGCATGGCATCATCTCTATAATAAGCTGATAAAAAATCTTGTGGTTTTAATTGCAAACCCATTGCTAATTGAATAGCCTCATGTCCACGAGATGTAGCATGTACATATTTTGCAGTAACTTCCTTATTTGCTTCGTAAAGTTCAGTAAGAGCCTTTGCTGTGCACATTAACTCCCATGCTTTCAATAAGATATCTTCAGCTATTTGAGGTTCTTGATGTTTTTTGTCTTTACTTGCCATAGATTGGGAAAAGAACAAAGATAATAATTAGTATCGGGTATCGGGTATCGGGTATCGGGACAAAAAAATAATTTCTCGATACTCGGTACCCGATACTCGATACTTATTTAGTTTTAAACTTATTTATTGCATTCACCGTAAAATCCGACAATACTAATTTACCGCTCATTTCTGCGCGCTCAATTAATAAAGTATCCCAATGTTCGGTTCCTTGCCAAGCTGCTTTTTTTAATAACATCATGGCTTCGGGATTTGAAGTTGACAAGCGATGAGCTAATTGATGAATTGCTTCATCTAATTGATTGATTTCGTCGAATATCTCAGCATACAAACCTTTTTCTTTAGCCCATTGAGCAGTCTGCCATTCACTAGCATTAATAGCTAATTGGCAAAATGCCGATGAACCTACTTTTCGTTCAACAGCTGGGCCAACCACAAATGGTCCAATGCCAACTGCTAATTCGCTAAGTTTTACAGATGCAGTTGATAATGCTAAAGTATAATCTGCTGCAGATGCTAGACCAACGCCACCACCAACAGCTTTACCTTGTACTCTTGCAATTACAAATTTTGGTGCTTTGCGCATCGCATTTATCACCCCTGCAAACCCTGAAAAGAATATTTTTCCAGTTTCTAAATCTTTAATTGAAATTAATTCATCAAAGCTAGCCCCTGCACAAAATGCTTTCTCCCCTTCACTTTGCAAAACAATAACTTTCGCATTATCATTTTTGCCCATCGCTTCAATTTCTGAAGCTAATTTCCTTAGAATTTCTCCTGGAAGTGAATTACTCTGTGGATGAAAAAATGTAATGGTTCCAATTCCTTCTGTGATTGTTGATTTTACGTATGCGTCCATGATAGATTTTAGAATTGAGATTTTAGTATTTAGACAAATATATAAATAATCTCAATTCTAATCTATCATTACTCGCTACGCGATTCTAGGTGCTAGAAAGTAATTCTGTACAATGGTACTGGGAAAAATCCTTGTTGATATTCTGTGGTGATCTTATTGGTTTCTGGGTTATAACTTTGACGAAAAACATTTTCTTTATTAGTTATATTTTGAAAGTCGATTGCAAACTCTGAAGTGTATTTTTTATGCTCTTGGCGGAATGATATTTTAAAGTCTGTTCTAAAATAAGCAGCTTGTAAATCTGAGTAT
>CAJBVG010000036.1 GCA_903958995.1 uncultured bacterium
GCATCGGATTTTGCAGTGATGCAGTATTGCCAACAAATGCAAATTCCTTTACACATTTCTACTCAAGCTAACGTAAGTAATATTGAATCGGTTCAATTCTTTGCGAAATTTGCTGATATTGTTGTTCTTGCTCGTGAGTTAACCTTAAAACAAGTTGAATTTATCAATAAAGAGATTGTTCGTCAGGATATCCGTGGAGTTTCAGGTGAGTTAATGAAAACGGAAATATTTGTACACGGTGCTTTGTGTATGGCTGTTTCGGGTAAGTGTTACTTGAGCTTGCACGAACAAAATGCTTCGGCTAACCGTGGGGCTTGCGTGCAAAATTGCAGAAGATCATATAAAGTAATTGATGTGGAATCGAACGAGGAATTACTCATCGATAACGAATACATCATGTCGCCAAAAGATTTATGTACCATTCATGTACTCGATCAAATTATTGATGCAGGTGTAAGTGTTTTAAAAATTGAAGGTCGAAGTAAGGGTGCAGAATACGTGAATACCACTACCCTATGTTACAAGGAAGCAGTTGAAGCAATCGCCAATAAAACCTATACTCCAGAGAAGATAGAAGCTTGGCAAACCCAACTCGATTCGGTGTACAATCGTGGATTCTGGGAAGGCTATTATATGGGTCGTAAATTAGGTGAGTGGACAAACACTCCTGGTTCAATTGCAACAGAGAAGAAAGTGTTTTTAGGAAAAGGAACTAAGTACTATCCGAAAATTCAAATTGCAGAATTCATTATAGAAACTGGCAGTTTAGCGGTGGGCGATACCATTATGATTACTGGTAACGAAATTGGCATGCACCGTGAAACCCTTGCTCAGCTTACCGTTGATGGAAAGGTAGCAAGTGCTGCACAAAAAGGACAAAAAATTACGTTCCCATTTGATAAAAAAGTAGGTGCGAATGATAAACTCTATAAAGTAGTGGAGAACGCCAATGCCTAAAATCATACATTACCGAAATAAGTGCATAGGTTGTGGCATCTGCTATGAAATACAACCTGATGTTTGGCGCATGTCTACCAAAGACGGCAAAGCAACACTCGTACGAGGCATCAACAAAAAAGAAATCTACCAACAAGAGCTTAACGTTAACAATCAAGAACGATTGGAAGAAGTTATTGAAGCGTGTCCGGTGAAAATTATACTAATTTGCTAATTAGTCAATGTGCTAATGTGCTAATGGAATTTGAACAATTAGCAAATTTGAACAATTTGGACATTGAACTAACGTACCGTTCGTCGGAGCGTCCCTGTCTTCGACGAACAAATCATCATTGAGACGGTCCCTGAGCGGAGCCGAAGGGAGCGCGAACATCTAATTCGAAATAGTAGCATTCCCATCCTCAATCTCATTCGCCAATTGCTGTATACTTTTTAATTCGAATAATCCTAACAAATCGGCTTTAATGGTTTTGTATTGGAAGTGCAGCGGACAAGGTTCTTTTTCTGAACATTTTTTTAATCCCAATACACATTTATCAATTATATCGCGTTCGTTCATGCATTTCAGAATGGCGATGATGGGTTGTTCTTTGGCTTTATCGCTGATGTAAAAGCCACCATTCGGTCCGCGGGTAGAGCTTACCAGCTTATTATCTTTAGAGAGTATTTGCATGATTTTGGCAGTGAACGCTCGAGGCGAACCAATGCCGGTAGCCACATCATCTAAACTCAACTTGTTTTCGATACTGCTTTTTTGTGCAATGTAAATGGTAGCACGAAGTGCGTATTCAGTAGCTTTGGAGAACATAAAATATTATTAAATATGATGTTTGGTAAACAACAATTTATAAATAATGATGAAAAATCCAATCATCATACTTAATCCGGAGATAAAAAAGACAATAAAATAAGGATGCATAGATGCCATCATCATACTGAAAGGAATAGGGTTTACACTCATTTGCCATTTCGCTTTAATGATGCCGGTTATGATTAAGCATATCCAAAAAATTAAGAGAGAAATATTGACGGTAAGCACTGCCCTATTCAACCAAACTGCTTTTAATTTTCGTCCTTTATCCATCAGGATATCTACCACAAAGGCCAATAACAACATGCTATTAATTCCAATGGTTGTTCCCATGGTATGTGCTACCGTAATATGTGTTCCGTGAGTAAATACATTGATAGCAGGAATCGACATTAATATGGCTAATCCTAAATTTAAAAATACCCAAACATCGGCATACATTAAGAAACGATAAGCCGAGATGTGGTAATGTTTACGGGCTTCTGAAACAGATGCTCTCCATTTCCAAATAATGCGTCCGATGATGAACAACTCCGTCATGCTTACCGTATAACTAATGTGTTTGATGTATTGATGGGTTGGCAAAGTATAAATATGGTGACCCCAATTGAACATCAAATTAAATAAACTCGTGAAGAATAATATAAAGGCAATGGGAGCGAATGAATACTTGTTATCGCCAGAAATTTTTTCCATTAAATACAAACTACAACCATAGATGAGCATATTCCAAGCTCCTACCATAGAGCCGTATGATTTCCATTGTATGGTCATATCGTTTACCACGTTGTTGCGGAAATATGGGAATACCCAGAGGTATGATTCGATGAAAGTGAAAAGGAAAAATAGTAATCCACTCATCCACATCCACACATAAACCGGTTGGTTTTTATAGGAGGTTTGTGTATTGAAAAAATTGATGATGAATAATATCCATGCAAGAATAATTGGCAAAGCAAAAATGGGATTGAACTCCCAGTATTCTCTTCCGCCAAATACACTGAAGAAATAAGAAACTAGAATAGTAACTACCGAAACACTGAATAAATAGTACTGCACTTTTTGTAAAAATGGAAAGGCAATTTCTTTATTGTTATACTGTTGAACATAGGTTAACACCGAACCCATAGCAGCGAAGATGATCCAAAACACAACGGCCGACACGTGTAGTGGACGGACTTTTTCGAAAGAGAGATTATCTTTTAAATACCCAGGAAATAAATATTGCAAAGTACCAACGATACCAAAGAACAAACCAAAAGCCAATAAAGAAAGGGCTACAATGATAAATGCTCGAGAAGTGTGTAATGACTTATTGTTCGATTGTTCCATCCGTATAAATTTTAAATGTTTTAGGATCTGCGCTACCTGTGGCATCAACAGTTTTTAGGTATTCAATTAGATCTGAACGTTCTTGCTCGGATAAATGAAAGTTGGGCATAATACTGGTACCACTAATGAGGAAGGAATTTATAACGGCCTCGCTTCTTAAGGTATATTCATCAGTTAAATCTGGACCGAGGTACCCACCCAAACCAAATATTTGGTGGCAGGAGCTGCAATTATAATTCTGCCAAACCATCTTTCCATTCTCGGCAGCGGTATTGGCTGGAGGATCTGGAAAAGGTTGAACGGTGTAGAGAAAGGAAGAATAGCCAAGGAATAAAAACAGCATCACTAAAAAAACCAAACGTTTATGCGTATCCTTCATATATTAAAAAGCTAAATTGTATTAAGGACAAAGTTATCTTTTATTATATATATTTGCAAGTATTCAATGTGCTAATGTGTTAGTGTGCTAATGAGACAATATAATTTGAACAATTAGTCAATTTGAACAATTTGAACATTGAACTAACGTGCCGTTCGTCGGAGCGTCCTCGCTCCGACAATAAAATAAATGTCGAAGCGAGGACGCTTCGACGAACAACAAGAGTTATGAAAAACAAACTTAGAACCGAATCGGAAACGATAAAAACAGAGGTTGTTTGTCCGAACGACACCAACCCGATGGGATTGTTGCAAGGTGGACGATTAGTAGAGTGGATGGACATTGCAGCGGCAGTATGTGCGCAAACACATGCGGAGAAAATTTGTGTAACGGCATCCATCAACAACGTAAACTTCAAGCAATCGGCTATGGTTGGTGATATCATTACCATACATGCAAACATCACACGAGCCTTTACGAGCTCCATGGAGATAAAGGTAAGTGCCTTTGCGAGGAAAGTTCTTGAAGGCGAAAAATATTTGATCAGCGAGGCTTATTTTACCTTTGTAGCCTTCGACAAAATCGGAGAATCAACTCCAGTGAATCAGTTTACTCCGATTACAGAAGAGGAAAAGTCAGAGTATGATGGGGCGATGGGGAGGAAATTGAAGAAAATGTGCTAATGTGCTAATGGCCGTTCGTCGGAGCGTCCTCGCTCCGACAAGTAAGTAGTTGTCGAAGCGAGGACGCTTCGACGAACACGAAATACGAGATACGAAATACGAATAATGGAAAAAAGAATAACAGACTTCATCAAAGAGCAATCGTGCATAAGCATATGCTGTGTAGATGCGGAGGCGAGGCCTCATGCGTTTACATGTTTTTATACATTTGATGCAGAAGAAGGATACTTATATTTCAAATCGAGCGAGGATACTTTGCATGGAAAAATATTGCCAGTAAATACTGCCGTAGCTGGAAGCATTGTTCCGAACAAGTTGAATCCACTACAAATAAAAGGAATACAGCTTGAAGGAGAATACGTGAATACCGATGCAGAAAATTCTCGTGGTAAAAAACTTTACTACCTACAACACCCCTACGCATTAGCCACTCCAGGCAGAATCTGGTGCATTAAAATAAACTCCATAAAAATGACGGATAATACCTTGGTTTTTGGAGAGAAGATTAAGTGGGAAAGGTAGTGAATGGTGACTGGTGACTGGTTAATTTGAACAATTCAATCTAAGTTGTGAGTTGTAAATAATTAAACTCACAACTCACAATTCATAACTCACAATTATCATTAGGGTAAATAAGAATACCCGTGTTTAGTTTTCCAAAGGAAGTATTTTTCAAAGATCACCTTAGAGAAATCGTAGAAAACATTTGGAATCATGATGGCAAAGTTTCTTGGTTTAAAGAGGTTGTCTGATAAAATGATTACTTCTTTTTTACCACAATCCATGATACAGATGCCGGGTATTTTACCCCAAGCTTTTTTCTTTAAGTCGGTTCTACCTTTGGCAACACGAATAATATTTTCGGCAACAATTTTACCAGTCTCATCAGATGGGTAACCTGTTTTTGGAGAAGAGAATGGAATTACTTTTGGAGTAAATGGTAGTTTAACATCTACTGCAATACCAGCCACCCAAACATTATCTTTATGTATTAAACGATAATCATCTCCAGCTTGTAAGTAGCCGGTTGGTGTAGCGTGTAAGCCTGGTGAATTTCTAATCATATCTACTCCAATAAAAGGAGGCATCAGCATACTGAATTTATTTTCTAATTCTTCTCCTGTGCTTAATATCACTCGATCTGCTTTTACTTCTTTCACTCCTACTTGAGTTCTGTAATGGATGTTAAACATTTTCATGAATGACTTTAACATCATTTCGCCCATAGGCATACCGTCTATTCCGAAGTGACCGAGGTAATCTTCTGGAGTAATCCAATATAAATCTACTTTCTTACGGATGTTTTGTTCACGCAACCATTTCTCAATATTGAATAGGAATTCATACGCCGCACCCATACAACCAGCATTTTGTGTTGCACCAATAACAATTGGTCCTGGATTTTTCTTAAACTCTTCTAAGGCCTTACGAATTTTCATAGCACCATTTGGAGTACCAACATAATAAGAGAACTCTTCTATGCCTGGGGCTACATCAAAATTCACCTTCGGACCTGTAGCTACCACCACGTGGTCGTATGGAATACTATCGCCGTTCATTAAATGAACAACATTATTTTCAGTATCCACATCTTTAGCTTCTTCGATGAGAAACTCTACTCCTTTTTCGAGTAAAATTTCATCCTTACGAAAAGAAATATCTTTAATTTCTCTTCTACCAAATGGCACCCAAATAAGAGATGGGATAAATAGAAATAATGGTGATTTATCAATCATGATGACACGATGCTCGTCGCCACCTTTACGTTTAATTTCGAGGGCTGCAGTGATTCCTGCAAAGTTACCTCCTATTACTACTGTAGTTGTCATACTCGTTATGTTTTATTGACAATACAAAAGTACTTTAGGTGCTATTTTTTGAATGTAATAATAGTCACACTAATGGAAGATATTATATGATTGTTATCATGTTCCAAATGGTAAATTCTAAATTGTAAATTGTAAATTAATAACAAACAATTTAGAATTTACAATTTAGAATTTACAATTACTTAATGATGTCGATTGTTCCATTCTGACTTCTCGCTCTCGACTCTAAGGTGTAGAAATAGGTACCTGAACCTAATCCTTCTGCGTTCCATTCGAACTCAGGGTTAGTAGATTCGAAAACTATTTTACCCCAACGGTTGAAGATCGTGAATTTAAATCCTGGATCACAATACACTTTGTATTGTTTAATGATGCTATACACATCATTCACTCCATCATTATTCGGACTAAATACATTTGGTATTTTAGAAATCACATCAGTATTTGGTATCACTTTGAATTTAATATTGAACCCTGTAGTTGGTGTTTGGCAAGGTGGGTTTGCTGTTGTGAAGAATACGTTGTATGCACTATCGCGAATCTGATCACAACTAGTGTTCCATTTGAATGTCGCTGTTCCTTCGCCTGAAGCACTGGTTTGTTCGAACACTGCCCAATTTCCTGGTATGCCACTGTACACATCGCCGGTGGTTCCTATTAAAATAGAATCACCAGGAAGAACACTTTTCGAATTTAATTCCAATTCAAACTTCTCTCCTGCAACTAATTCAATTACCGTATCTTTTCCTAAAGTAAAGCTTGGGAATAAATCGGGGTTTGGTAGAATGTAAATTTTGAAAGTATGACGAGCTGAATCTTGTGGATTGCGACAAGCACCATCCCATGACGCGATATTGATGATATAAGGCTCTGTACGGATCAAACTACAATCGGCAAACCAATTCATTAAAGTTTTAACTGTATCTGCTCCTATGCCAGTAGTTCTAGCAATTGTAGGGCGAGGTAAATTAAATGGAATATTAGTTGATATCGTATCTAAGGTGATGATCTCACCAATCGTTGTATCTAATACGGTTAGGTTGATGTTTAAAGTTTCACCTGCGTACAAAGTATCTACTGTTTCGGTGGCGTTTGTAAAGGTAAATTTCGGTAAGAAATTCGGACGCTCTCGAACAGTAATGTTAAATGTTAAAATTTGTTTCTCTGGATTCACACATTCGTTATCTCTTGCCATTACTCTAGCTGTATATGGCGTTGTGCGAATGTCCTTACAATCGGTATCCCAATACAATTCAGTTCTCGAAGAGTCTTTTCCAGCTGAAGGAATAACGAAGGCTATTTTATCAACAATGGTAGGATTTGCAATTTCTGAAGTTTGATCTAAGGTAATGTATACCGAATCGAATCGTTGATTGGTATCTACTGCATATAAATTAAATTTAAAGATATCTCCTCCGTAAATAGTAGTATCTACAATGTTATACGTTATATCGTTTTTATCTCTAAACTCTGGTGCAGAGTTAAACGGACCAGTAGCATACACGAATATGGTGTCGAGGTCGAATAATGTCGGACAAGCTTCATCAATCGTACGCATGATTAATTTGTACGGTTCTGAACGAACGTTTGCACAGCTCGGCGACCAAGTGAATTTTACTTTCAAGCTATCAGGGCCATCTAATTTAGTATAGATTAATGGCGAACCACCAGTGCCTTGTGCGAAAGAAAAGTCGGTAAGGTCTGGCAATAAAGTAATATGTCTAAAACGATTGTAGAAATTAGGAATGGTGTCATAAATTGCAACAATAATACTATCTGTTGTTCCCTCAGGAATTCTAATGGTATCAATATTATGAATAGAGAAACGTGGTTTTTGATTAGGCTGATCTCTAATAAAAATCTCAATACTAAAATCTACTGAATCTCTTTTTTTACAGTCATCATCGAAAGCAATAAACTTTACTTTATATGAAGTATCACTCATATCTTCACAACGCGTATCCCATCTGAAGATAGCTGTAGAATGTACCGTTCCAGGCGTAGCACTAAACACAAATCGCCCGTTTGCGGTACCTGGGTTATACGCATCGGGTTGCATAATAATTTGTACCACTTGCGAAGAATCTTTATCGTATGTTTTGATGATAGAGTCGCCATTTAATTGAAACGTTTCTCCAGCATTAACATAATATCTTTTGGTTTTTTTATTAATTGATGTGTTGAATCTCACCGTGTCGGGTTGCGTATGATATTTATTCGCAAACAGTGGTTTAATATTATCTTTCTTCTTTACGTAAAGAGTTACAAAAGTAGAATCGTAAAATGGCGATGGACAAGTTTTATCGCGCGCTACAACAGTAAATGTATAAGGCTTATCGCGCACTGCATCGCACTTCGGTTTCCAGTTAAATTGACCAACAATAGAAGTTTGCCCTGCAATAATTAAATTTTGTGCCGCAGTTCCACTGGTTAAACTTCCAATTTCACCCCATTTGCCATTGAAGGTATTTGGGTTCAAAAGATTTTCACCTGGATTAATGTTCGGCAAAATATACATGAACAACGAATCTAATGGTGTATCTCTTGATGTAAAAGTTATTGTATACTCATTAGGGAAATTAATGGTATCTACTATAACTTTCTTTTGGTTATTGTTATCTTCTGTAACAGGAGGTGCTTCTGGGCAAACTACCACCTCTAATTGATATTCTCTACGTATCGACCCTATTTTAGTTGGTACACCAGAAATCTTACGGTACTCATCTACTTTAAAAGCTACTAAATATTTTCCTGCACGAGTAGGGATAAAGTTGATAATACCAGTCGATGGATTA
>CAJBVG010000037.1 GCA_903958995.1 uncultured bacterium
ATCATACACATGGGCTACCATGTCTTTACGATCTGCATCTTGAGTTATAAAGGTTCTAAGTTTTACATCTTTTAAAGTAATCTTCTCAACACGTGGTGACATGTTTAATAGTTTCTCCAACTTCTCATTATCTAATTCATGTTGATGATTTAGAATTTTTTCTTTTTGATAAGTTCTGATGTATTTATGAACTCCTTCTACCATCCCATAATACGCTACTTCTGCGGTGTTCGGGATGTAAGAGAATACAGTATTTTCAAAATCGTAATCGACTGATTTTAATATTTTATCTACGAGTAATCTACCTAATTTCTTACGCTCTCTGTAAATAGATGCATCATTCCCTCTCGAAAAATATATACGCTCAAATGAACATGCTTTTTTCTCTACAGGTTCTTTGAACATTTGCATAGAAACCTGACCGTTTTTCTTGATGATTAAGGCATGTCCAGGTTCTACTTCTTTTATTTCATCAATTGGAATATTGAATGCCGTTTGAATAGCTGGTCGTTCTGAAGTTACTACAACTACTTCCTCATCTTCATAATAGAATGCCGGACGAATACCTGCAGGGTCGCGCATCACGAAAGCATCGCCATGACCAATCATTCCACAGATCGTATAACCACCGTCCCAATTTTTTGCAGAACGAGTTAATACATTAGCTACATCAATTTGTTCAGCAATTAATTTAGAAATCTCAATATTAGAGTGCCCTAATGATTTATAGTAATCGAATAATTTTTGGTTCTCATCATCTAAGAAATGACCAATTTTCTCTAATACCGTAATGGTATCTGCCTTTTCTTTGGGATGTTGACCTAATTCGTACAATTGCTCTAACAACTCATTCACATTCGTCATGTTAAAATTCCCAGCTACAATTAAGTTTCTAGTAATCCAATTATTCTGACGAAGGAAAGGGTGACATTGTTCGATGTTGTTTCCACCAAACGTTCCATAACGTAAGTGACCTAATAGCAGTTCTCCTGTATAAGGTGCATTGTGCTTAAGCCATTCTGGATCCATAAAATTTATAGGATCATTTGCTTCAACTTCAATTAAACGATTATGTATATGTTCAAATATTTCGGGTACTGCATTTTTACTGGTCGAACGGTGACGAGATATGTATCGCTCTCCAGGCGCAATGTCCAGTTTTATCGTAGCAACTCCCGCTCCATCTTGGCCACGGTTCTGTTGTTTCGACATTAATAAATACAGTTTATTGAGTCCGTAAAGGGCTGTTCCGTATTTTTCTTGATAAAAAGCTAAAGGTTTTTTAAGTCGGATTAATGCGATGCCGCATTCGTGCTTAATTGAATCACTCATGGATGTGTCACTAAGGCACAAATATAGTAAATGAATTTTGAATTAGGAATTTTGAATTAGGTATTAGGTATTGTGAATGTCTAAAAAAGCAAAAACCTCCCTGATTGCTCAAGAAGGTTTTTGATTAATATTTTATAACTTATTAAATCTTAACCTTGATATTAATGGTCATTGTTGTTTTAATGTAAATAGTACTTGTAATTGGGTTGTTTAACTTTCCGTTTAACTCAACACGGAAAGACGGCTTAGATAAATAAGTCAATAAACTGAATGGACTCGATACTGTCAAATTTGGTTCAGTTATAGGGTTTAAATTCTGATATGTAGTTGCCATTGTTGTACTATCCCAGTTACCCATAGCTGTAAGAAACCCGCCAATTTCACCAACACTGATATTCATGCTTTTTACATTATTAAAGTTTTGAGTAGTGGCTAAAGTACCATTAGAGTCAGTAAGCGATAATGTAAGGTTGGTCAAATCAATACCATCGATATCTTCTCTTGTTGCTCCGTTTGCTGTTAATAAACTATCCAAATCAGATTCAACAGTGTCTACTCTTGAAAGGGAAATACCAGTAAATGGATCTATTTTATATACTACTTCTTGTGTTTGTGGAATACCAATCACAATTCCTGCATTTTCATCACAAGCAGCAAAAAATGTAGCACTGACTAAAATTGTAGACACTAATAGTGTTCTAAATAAGTTCTTTTTCATAATAAGGTTTTGTTAGTTTCGTAAATTATATTCTAAAATAATTATTTTTTCTGTAAAAGTTTAAAAAAATAGGCATTACTAGAATAAGTAATACAAAAAACGAGCCATTGAACACCAAATAGCACTCAAAACTTGATATTTTTTGAATTATTGAAAAAATGACCTATAATTGCACCCTGTTTGAGGGCCCATAGCTCAGCTGGTTAGAGTAGGAGACTCATAATCTTTTGGTCGAAGGTTCGAGTCCTTCTGGGCCCACTTCATAACTAATAAACAAAAACCCAGTCTCGGCTGGGTTTTTTGTTTTAAAAACTGAATTAGTTTTTTTTCTTTTTTGAATAGTAGTATTTCTTTTTTTTTGAATATTGGCCTTTTAAAGAATAATAAGCAAGTCAATTCACCAGATTAATCAAGTTCAGCATAACGGCTTTTACCTTAAGCTTTCTAAGTAGTTCATCACACCCATTCTTCTTTAAAATACCAATATTCGATATTAAGGGTTCTTGGGTTAGATTGTTCTATTCTTCGACAGTTCTACAATTCTACAATTCGGCGTTTCGACCCTTCGACAATTCGACCCTTCGACAGTTCGA
>CAJBVG010000038.1 GCA_903958995.1 uncultured bacterium
GTGGAAGAAGTGAAGCTAATAGAGTAACGAATTTGATTAATGTGCCAATTCGTTAATGTGCCAATATAAATTGGCTAATTAGCACATTGGCATATTGGCTAATTATTTTTCCATTGAAAAGTCTCCAACATCCTTTCAATATCTTTTTTTACAAAATTTAAAACAGGTTGAATAGAATCGGCTTGTGGTGGTGCATAAAAATAGAGTGCCCCTCTTAAGAAATTTTTATTGCTATCGGTTACAAAAAATTGTATTGATGAAGCAGCATTTCCTTCGATGTCATAATACAAACCGTGTACTTTATTTTTTGGGTTATCAATTCTACTTTCATTTATACCATCAGCTTTAACGGTATGTTTAAAAACTAATCGACGAGAATCTTCAACTAGATTAGCTAACATTTTAGGTGAAGACAATTGATAATAACTCATGTGCAATCGCCCGTTGAGCCCTTTATATATGATGTTCTTCCAGCATTCTTGAGCGTCCACAGAACTATCATTTACTACCTCTGCGTAAGTAGGTATCTCAAAAGAAAAACCACAATCACTTGTGTAATTCTTATACTCTTTCTTTGGTAAATCTATGCGATAATATCCTCTTGGTTTAGGAGAGTAATCGCTATTGCAGGATGCCAAAACTAGGGCAAAAAATATCAGACTATAAAATTTATTCATCTTCTGTTACAATAGTAAATTTCACTCTTTTAACTCTTCTACGATCTGCAGATTCTACGGTGAAGATAAAATTTTCGAAAGTTATTTTTTCTTTACTCATCACAAATCTTCCGGCAATGGCTAATACTAATCCACCAATTGTATCTGCTTCTCCACGTATAACATCAAAAGTTTCTTCGTCGATATTCAATAAACGATAAATATCTGTTAATGGTGTTTTACCATCAAATACATAATTATTTTCGTCGAGTTTCGAGTAACGTAATTCGTCATCTGCTTCATCATACTCATCAGATATATCACCAACGATTTCTTCTAAGATGTCTTCTAACGTTACTATTCCAGAGGTTCCTCCATATTCATCAACAACCACTGCGATATGAGTATGCAATGTTCTAAACTCTTTTAGCAAGTCATCAATCTTTTTATATTCTGGAACAAAAAATGCGGGACGAACTAATGATTTCCAATTGAAATTAGGTTCATCGCGATTAATAAGTAAGTCCTTTACGTAAAGAATTCCTTTTATGGTATCGAGGTTGTTCTCAAAAATTGGTAAACGAGAATAACGAGTATCTTTAATTTTTTTATCGACATCGGCATATTCCATTTCGATATCTATCGCAACAACATCCATGCGATTTCGCATTACTTGTTTAACTGAGATATTTCCAAAATTAGCAACACCTTTTAGAATCATTTGTTCAGCTTCATCTTCCTCATTAATCAAGTCGGAATCGTTCATGCGATTCATATCTTCGCCATTTACTCGGTAAGCTTTCGGCACAAAACGATTCAGTACTTTAAAAACAATAAAGTAGAGCTCAATGATAGGTTTTAATAGCCACTGCGCACCACTTAAAAAAGTTGCTATCCAACGAGCATATTGCAAATAATACCTAGATGCATATAAGCCCGGAATAAATGTGGCTGTTTTTAATAATGTTAAAGTGATTAATAAACTAAACAATAATACTTCTACATTATAACTTAAAAAGGTTTGAAAGAAGTAATGAAGAATAGTGTTTAAAATCGTTGCAATAATAACGATTAAGAAGGTTATGCTTATTGACAATGCTGCCTGTAAACGCATTGGCTGATCGAGTAAATTCAACAAACGCTCTTCGCGTTTAGTATCTGCTTTTTTTAGATCGGCAATGTCTTTTTCATCAATACGTAAAATTGCTTTTTCAGCTGCACTAAAAAGCGCTAGTAAAATAATAGCAAAAATAATGATGATGAAATAAAAAAACAGTTGGTCTATAGGCATGTTCTGCAAATGACCAACTGCTTGTAAGGAGGGATAAGGATCCGTCTGATTTTCCAAAATGTTTTTTCTAGATTAATAATTAAAATGGCAAGTCGTCTTCACCTACACTACTATTAACAATATCTGAAGCCGAAGGCAATTCAGATTTCGTTGAAGAAGGGTTAGATGAAGGAGAACCATCATCCTTTTTACCTAACATGGTAAAGGTATCGGCAACAATTTCGGTAGTATAACGCTTTACTCCTTCTTTGTCTTCCCAAGAGCGAGTTCTAATTTTACCTTCCAAGTAAACCTGCTTACCTTTTTTTAAGTATTTCTCTGCAACATCGGCCAAGCCTCTCCAAACAACAATATTGTGCCATTCGGTTAAATCCTGACGCTCCCCACTTTTGTTAGTTATTGTTTCTGTTGTTGCCAAAGAAAACGAAGCTACATTCACACCATTCTCCAAGTGTCTTACTTCTGGGTCCTTGCCCAAATGTCCGACTAAAATTACTTTGTTTACACCTGACATAATTTGATTTTTTTAATAAAATAAAGGTATGAATTATTTTTGTAAGTACTGTTCGATTAAGCGGGGGAATGCAAATTCCATTAACTTATCATCCTTAATATATAGGTATTTTCCGCGATTTTGATGCTGAAAATGGGGGTCGTAAATTTTAAAAAAACGCGCATAAATATCTTGGTGACTTAAAACATGTTTAATTTTTGGAGAGATGTGTTCGATTTTTGAATTTTCTGTTAACAGTTTTAGGTCAGTTGCCATAGAAAGAATCTCCAACTCCTCTAATTCGGTTTTCGATTCGAACATGGGGAATTCATAGAGTGATTGCCAAATATCTTTAGCGATTCGTTTTTTTAGAGCGGTCGTATTGTTGTGTTGAAATAAGAAATAATAAAAAAAGCGGGTTGATCTTTTTCCTTTTTTGTCTTTAATGGGTAGTAAGTCAACTTCATTATTTTTAAATGCCATACAAGTGCCATTTAAAGGGCAAGTAGAGCAATCGGGGCTCTTTGGCTTACATTGCAGTGCACCAAACTCCATGATGGCTTGGTTAAAGGTATCTGGGCGATTAGGGTCAATGAGTTCCTTAGCTACAGCGGTGTACTCTTTTTTAGCAGATGATGAGTTTATAGGTGTATGAATTCCATAGTAACGAGATAAAAATCGAAAAACATTTCCATCCAGTACTGGGGTAACTTCTTTATACGAAAAAGAGGCGATGGCAGCAGCGGTGTATTCTCCTACTCCACGTAATTGTAGAAGTTCTAAATATGATTTTGGAAACTCCCCAGCAAACTCAGTATGTACTTGCTTTGCCGCTGCATGTAAATTTCTAGCTCTGCTATAATAACCTAAACCTTGCCAAGAACGCATCACTTCATCTTCAGAAGCTAGGGCTAAATCTCTTACCGTAGGGTATTTGGATTGGAAATGTAAAAAATATGGCAAGCCTTGTTCCACACGTGTTTGTTGCAATATTACCTCTGATAGCCAAATTTGGTAAGGGTCTTTAGTCTTTCGCCAAGGTAAATCCCTCTTATTATTTGAATACCATGAAATTAGGGTGTTGCTGATATACATAGGACCAAATATAGCAATTGTGTGATTTTTAAGATTTTATTTCTGATTATGAATGAAAAGCCCTATAATTGCATCCCCAAAAAGAGCAAATAATTTTATAAAAAATAAATATCAGAAACAATGACTAAGGCTGAAATTATCGCTGAGATCGCAGCGAAGACTGGAATTGAAAAAGTAGACGTACAAGAGACAGTGGAGTCTTTCTTCAAAGTAATTAAAGGTTCACTTCAAGAAGGAGAAAACGTTTATGTAAGAGGATTTGGTTCTTTCATCGTTAAGAAAAGAGCAAAGAAAACTGCAAGAAACATCTCAAAAAACACAGCCATTATCATTCCTGAGCACTATGTGCCAAGTTTCAAACCGGCTAAAACGTTTGTAGAGAAAGTTAAAAATTCTAGCAAAAACAAAGCAGTAGCTGAAGTTAAATAATGATGCGTTCCATCTCTAAGTTACAGTGGGTCTTAATATTATCGACAATAGCACTCGTTGCTGTTCTTTATAATTTAGATATTCAAGCCCCAAACTCGACTAAAGGAGGAGGAAGACCGCAACAAGAAATGACTAAAAGTTCGAATGCAACGATTAATTTATCTGAATTAAAATCGAAAGCTTTGAACGAAGTTCCAGCAGAAGTGAAGAAAATCATCACTGAGTTGGAAAATAAATTAGAAAAAGCATCATCAGACAAGCAAAAAGACGCTCGTTTAGAATTAGCTGATACTTATTTCGCTTACAAACAATATGCAGTTGCAGCATCTCTTTACTTCGAACAAAGTGAAAAAGATGTTAAAAATGCAGAAATGTATGTAAAAGCTGGGGATGCATTCCGCGAAGCATACCGTAATGGTAGTGATAGCACACTAACTCCTCTATTCGTAGAGAAAGCAAAGCAGAGCTATCAAAAAGCAATGGAACTTGCTCCAGCAAACCTAGATGCTAAAACAGGTATGGCAACATGTTATGTTGAAGCATCACAAAACCCAATGCAGGGAATAACTTTACTACGAGAGGTAGTTCAAGCAGACCCTGAGAATGTTAATGCAAACTTGAACCTTGGTATGTTTTCAATGCGTTCTGGTCAATTTGAAAAAGCAATTAGCCGATTCGAAACCGTAGTAAAGAAAAAACCAAGTGCCGAAAATTATGCAATGCTTGCGGAAGCTTATGAGCAAAGTGGTAATAAAATTGGCGCCATAGGAGCATTAAAAAAAGCAAAAGAATATATCATCGATCCTCAAATTATTCAAGGTGTAGATGAGTATATAAAGAAATTAGAAAATTAATTGTATCACTTTAAACATTGAACTTATGCCAAGCGGTAAGAAAAGAAAAAGACATAAGATGGCTACTCACAAACGTAAAAAGCGTTTGAGAAAAAACAGACATAAAAAGAAATAAGCTTTAATTAAGCTGTACAATCTTTTATCATGCACGAGCGCATTGCGTTATCGTGCATGACTTATTTGTTTGCATTCTAGTAATTAGCTATTCTTTTTTTATGTGTGGCTGGGTGATGTGTGTGAAAAAAAGAATTTAACTTGAACAAAGAACTTGTTATTAATGCCACACCTACAGGCGTAGTGTTGGCTTTAATGCAGGACAAGCAACTGATTGAATTACATCACGAAAAAGTTAATAATAACTTTTCTGTGGGTGATATTTATCTTGGTCGTATCAAAAAGATTATGCCCGGCTTGAACGCTGCATTCGTAGATGTAGGCTATGAAAAAGATGCCTTCCTACATTACCTCGACCTTGGTTCGCAGGTACAAACCCTATTGAAATATACAAAGCGTGTACGTACTGCACCTAAAAATGAAGTGATCAAACTTGATAGCTTCCGTTTAGAGCAAGACATTAACAAAAGCGGTAAGATTTCTGAAGTATTGGGTAAAAATCTCATTATACCAGTACAGATTGCTAAAGAACCTATTTCATCTAAAGGACCACGTTTGAGTTCTGAAATTTCTATGGCAGGACGCTATGTTGTTTTAGTACCTTTCTCAGATGCCATATCGGTATCAAAGAAAATAAAGACAGCTGGAGAAAGAAATCGCTTAAAGAAAATCATAGAAAGCGTGAAGCCTAAGAACTTCGGCGTAATTATTCGTACAGTTTCTGAAGGAAAAGGTGTTGGTGAACTTCATAATGACTTAAATGAGCTTGTGGCTCGTTGGGAGAATTTTAGCAATAAGCTAATTACCACAGAACCAGGTAAACGAATATTAGGGGAGATGGATAAAACATCTACCGTATTACGCGATATGCTAAATGCCTCTTTCAACAATATACATGTAGATAGTCCTGAAATATATGAGGATATTAAAACCTACATCCATCAAATAGCTCCAGAGCAAGAGAAAATTGTAAAACTTTACAAAGGTAAGGAGCAAATTTTCGAGCATTTCGGTGTTGAACGTCAGATTAAAGGACTATTTGGTAAAACAGTTAATATTCATGGTGGTGCTTATTTAATTATTGAGCATACAGAAGCACTGCACGTAATTGATGTAAACTCTGGAAACAGAACATCTACAGAAGTAACTCAAGAAGAAAATGCATTACAGGTAAACATGGAAGCAGCAAAAGAAATTGCTCGCCAACTTCGTTTACGAGATATGGGTGGTATTATTGTTGTCGATTTTATCGACATGCATAAAGCCGCTAATAAAAAAATATTATTCGACCATCTGCGTGAATTAATGCTTGAAGATCGTGCTAAACACACCATCTTACCTCCTAGTCGTTTCGGATTAGTACAAATTACTCGTCAACGTGTTCGTCCGGAAATGAGTATTGTAACCGTAGAGAAATGCCCAAGCTGTGGTGGTACAGGTGAAATTCGTGCAAGTATTATTTTATTGGATGATATTGAGAATAACTTGAATTATGTCCTGAATGAGCAGAATGAAAATGGAATTACCTTAACGGTACACCCATTCATTGAAGCTTATCTGAAAAAAGGATTTATATCACGCCAAATCAAATGGTATTTTAAATACAAGAAATGGATTAAATTAAAGGCTGATAATAACTATCAGTATTTACAATACAAACTTTTCAATTCTAAACTGGAAGAAATCGTTTTGTAATGTGCTAATTAGTCAATGTGCTAATGTGCCAATTAAATTGGGTAATTGGCACATTGGCTATTTTTTTCTACCTTCAAGTATGAAAAAGCATTTATCTTTCCTACTCCTATTTCTGCCTTCATTAAGTTTTGCTCAACAAAACGACTCCTTAAACATTAGTAATATTTACAAAGTAGCACTTACGAAAAGCGACTGCTATGAAAACTTGCGTAGTTTATGTAAAGATATTGGTCCACGTTTAACTGGATCTGCAAATGCTGAAAAAGCGGTTCATTACTTTGAAGAGAAAATGAAATCGTATGGTTTTGATAGGGTATATCTTCAGGAAATGAAAGTTCCTGTTTGGAGAAGACTTGATCAAGCAAAAGCGGAAATTACCACAACCAAAACTAAAGTGAATGTTTGTGCTTTAGGTGGTTCAGTAGCAACTGACCCTAGAGGAATAAAAGCCGAAATTATCGAAGTGAAATCGTTCGAAGAGTTAGATCAACTCGGAGAGAAAAATATAAAAGGGAAAATTGTGTTCTTCAACAGACCGATGGAACCTACCCATATTGAAACATTCCATGCCTATGGAGGTGCAGTAAACCAACGTGGAAGTGGTGCTTCTAAAGCTGCAAAATATGGAGCAGTTGCTTGTGTTGTACGATCAATGAATTTACGAATAGATGAGTTCCCTCATACTGGTGCGATGCGCTATGATGCAAAGTATCCGAAAATTCCATCAGCGGCAATCTCTACTCGCGATGCGGAATTGTTAAGTACATCAATCAAAAAACAAACAACTCAATTCTTTATCAAATTTAATTGCGACACTTTACCAGATCAAACTTCCTATAATGTTATTGCCGAAATAAAAGGTTCTGAATTTCCAGAACAAATTATTACTGTTGGCGGACATTTAGATTCTTGGGATTTAGGAGAAGGTGCTCATGATGATGGTGCTGGTTGTGTTCAATCATTAGAGGTATTACATCTATTTAAAACTTTAGGCATTAAACCTAAACGTACCATCAGAGCAGTAATGTTTATGAATGAAGAAAATGGATTACGAGGTGGCGTTAAGTACGCAGAAGAAGCAAAACGATTAAACGAAAACCATATCGCAGCAATCGAAACTGATGCAGGAGGATTTTCACCAAGAGGATTTGATATTGATGCTTCAAATGCTATAATAGATAAAATTAAATCATGGGAGTTACTATTAAAACCTTACGGGTTACGTGAAATCGAGAAAGGTGGAAGTGGTTCAGATATTGGTCCATTAAAGGCTCCAAATGTTGCGTTAATTGGCTACCGTCCGGATTCACAACGTTACTTTGATGTACACCATGCAGCTACAGATGTTTTTGAGGCTGTCAATAAAAGAGAATTAGAATTAGGTGCAGCATCTATAGCAGCTTTAGTATATTTGATTGATCAATACGGATTATAAAATCATGTTAGAAAAAATAAAATCACTTTCCGAAAAATATTTTTCAGAAACACAATCGTACAGACATCATATTCATTCAAATCCTGAATTATCTTTTCAAGAATTTGAAACATCAAAATATATACAAAACCATTTAACCGAAATGGGTATTGAGTTTGAAGTCAAAGCAGAAACTGGAATTGTTGCACATATCAAAGGTAATAATCCTACAAAAAAAGTGGTTGCTCTACGTGCAGATATTGATGCATTACCTATTCAAGAATCGAACGAAGTATCTTACAAATCAAAAAATGCTGGAGTAATGCATGCCTGTGGACACGATGTTCACACATCATCCTTATTAACAGCTGTAAAAATATTAAACGAAACAAAAACAAATTGGGAAGGCACAGTAAAAGCAATTTTCCAACCTGCAGAAGAAAAACTTCCTGGTGGTGCAAGTATTATGATTAAAGAAGGTGCACTTGAAAATCCTAAAGCACATTCTATAATTGGGCAACATGTAATGCCATTAATTGAAACAGGCAAAGTTGGGTTTCGTTCAGGAAAATACATGGCTTCAACAGATGAGCTTTATATCAAAGTAATTGGTAAAGGTGGACATGGTGCGATGCCACAGTTCAACATTGATCCAGTATTAATCACTTCACATATGATTGTTGCATTGCAACAAGTAGTCAGCAGAAATGCTGATCCAAAAATGCCATCAGTTTTATCATTCGGAAAAGTAATTGCCAATGGAGCAACTAATGTTATTCCGAATGAAGTTTTAATTGAAGGAACTTTCCGTACTCTCGATGAAGATTGGAGAGCAAAAGCACATGAACATATTCGCACAATTGCTACAGGGATTGTAGAAAGTATGGGCGGAAAAATTGAATTAGAAATCAGAAAAGGGTATCCGTTCTTAGTGAACGACGAACGTTTAACAAGTGTCGCAAAAAATGCAGCGATTGAATATTTAGGAGAAGAGAATGTAATCGACTTAGACATCTGGATGGCCGCAGAAGATTTTGCATACTACTCACAAATAATGCCAGCAAGCTTCTACAGACTAGGCACCGGAAATAAATCAAAAGGAATTACAGCATCAGTGCATACTCCAAATTTCGACATCGATGAAAATGCTTTGAAAATTGGACCAGGGTTAATGGCGTGGATTGCGTTAAAAGAATTGGACTATTAATTTGATACTTAATTGGTGGCACCACTTAAGTCATGCCACCAATTACCTGCATAAATGCAACTTTTTTAAAAAAGTTGCATTTATTAAACTTTTCTTTATTTAACCTACAACCAACACCGATTTTTAATTCAAAAACGGATTACTCCATTTAGCATCGGTGTAAATTGCAGTACCTGATAATGTTTTTAAGAAGGCTACTACCGATTGAACATCGGTTTGGTTTAAATGTAGTTGTTGACCAAAGCCATTAGGTTTTAATTTCGGGTCTAAATTGGTATTCCCATTAGCAATGTTTATTGTGCCATAATGCCCAACAACTTGTTGAAGTGTTTTAATTACACCTGTATGCATCATCGGAGAATTAACCACACCATTTGTATTTGCTAAATCTCTTAATGATGGTGCTTTTGTGTTGGTGACATCGATACCTGAAGCGTTCAAAACCCCAATAATACCGTTATTACCAGAGTTAGGTGCAATATCAAATTCTGGTGCTTTATGGCAACCATCACAACCAATTCCACCAGCGGTTCTATTACCAGTAGCATCGAAATTTGGAGGTGCTAAAAACAATGCTTTGCCAGCATTTTCTTGAGCAGTGAAATTTGGAAAATTCAGATTATCATTATTCACTTGTTTTCTTCCAACATCATATTTAGAATCGAACGATTGAATGCTACGAATAAATTGCGCCATGCATTCTTGCATCTTCGCTTCTGTAATTTCTGATGAACCATATACAAAAGTGAATA
>CAJBVG010000039.1 GCA_903958995.1 uncultured bacterium
CGAAAATAGTCTTTTGTCCGGTGTCCCATGTCCAGTGTCCCATGTCCCAATAAGCCCGGTTATCGCAGTCCCGATGGAATCGGGAAGGTCGCAAGTTCGTACATCGTCTCCGCTCAGTAACCAGCCACCTCCGAATATAAAATCCTGAGTTCTTCGAATTCGGGATTTTTTTTGTGATAGCAAGTCTAGTGATTCTCGTTTCATTATCCTGGATAAATAGAAAATAGAAAATAGTCTTTTGTCTCATGTCCAGTGTCCCATGTCCAGTGTCTCATGTCCAGTGTCCCATTCACGATAAATAGAAAATTGAAAATCGAAAATAGTCTTTTGTCCAGCGTCCAATGTCCAGTGTCTTTTGTCCAGCGTCCCTTGTCCAGTGTCCTTTGTCCAGTGTCCCTTGTCCCTTGTCCAGCGTCCCTTGTCCCTTGTCCAGTGTCCTTTGTCCAGCGTCCAGTGTCTTTTATCCAGCGTCCCTTGTCCCTTGTCCAGTGTCCTTTGTCCAGCGTCCATTGTCCCAATTTCAGTTGCACAAATTCACTACGAATTACCCCCATAAATTTTACTATTTATCGCAATGTTAACAGTCAATTAATCAAGTTAAATGCCTTAAATTCAGCATAGTTTTCCCTCCCTATACTATATGGTAACAAATTTGTTCTATTTGGCACTAGTTTTGTATATATTTGAAGTCCTATAAATTATTCCAATGAATAAAAGTTTTCAAAAACAAGTAATCCTGCTTATTTCACTATTAATCTTCCTAGTTTCTAATGCTTCAGCAACACATTATGCAGGGGGAGAACTTACCTGGAAATGTGTGATGGAAGGTGGTGTGAGTAAATACAAATTCAAATTAATTGTTTACAGAAATTGTGCTCGACCTGATGGAACTCCAGCGGCAGATATTGGTAATGTTGGTGATCTTTCGACTATTCAAGTGGATAATTTGAATGGAGTGTTAAGTCAAACTTTAAATACTGGGAGAGTTACTGCTGGTGGCGATATCAATATTACTTTAATCGAGAAAAAGGACGTTTCCCCTTCATGTAGTTTTGGACCGGGTGGCCCATTAGACTGTTCAATTCCCGATCAAGGTGCTTTAGAAAAACATACTTTTGTTTCACAACCAATTGACTTTAGAGGTGTTTTGCCTCCAACAGATGCCAATACCCCTTTCATTTTTTCATGGACTAGTTTTGCCAGAAACGATGGTATTGTTAATATTGGACAAGGTAATTCTGGAAGTTTAGGCATTGTTTTTTTATCTAAAATGTACCCGTTTTTCCCAAATGGTTCTACGAATGCTAAACCAGTAAGTGAATGTTTTGACAGTGCACCAGAATTTACGGAGGCTCCTGCTGCTATTTTATATACTACCGGTTTAGATTTTGTGTTTAACAATAATGCAAATGACCCGGATTTGGATAATTTATATTATAATTTTGCTGAACCTGTAGTTGACTTGGACGAGGTACTTAACAATACTTACGATCCAGCTAGTTTATGGACAAATTACCCTTACTACAATGCAGCAAACCCAATGGGGTTATTGCCATCTCAATATTCATTCAATAATTTTACTGGTGAATATACTTTTAAGCCTTTGGTTTCAGGGTATTATGTTACAGCGTTCAAAGTAGCTTCTTATAAGTGCGACCAAAAAGTGTCTGAAGTATTTCGTGATTTCCAATCAAGAATTTTAGTGCCAGATGAAAACCAAAATACTAATCGTTTCCCTGATGTTTTTCCTCCTTTTAAATCGACAAATGGTACGCCTTCTAAAGAAATTAATGTATTAGCAGGTAAAACCTTACTCATTCCTATAGTCATTAGAGATTCTACTGCTGGGGGCTTAGATATTAGTGCTCAAAATATAGAGCTTACAGTGAATGGCTTAGCGATGGGTTTTGAAAATGCAGACATTGAGACCGGTTGTCCATATCCTCCATGTGCTATTTTAACTAGAAACAAATACAATTATATTTATGGTCCATCAAACCCAAAACCAATTGCTATTGCAAACGTACCAGGTGAAATTTTTGGTTATGGTTTCGATTTAGGAACGCTTTATGGTAAAGCATCACCAGATACAGTTTGGTTATATTGGCCAACTACTTGTGCGAACTTAGCTAAAACCGACGATTGTAATGGTTTAACCTCTAGTCGTTATAATTTCGTAGTAACAGGTAAAGATAATTTCTGTAGAGTACCAGGTAAATCCATCCGTACTTTTTCGGTTAACTTATTACCTCCTGATTTTTACTTATCACCACCAATTCGTTGTATAACGTATGATCAAAATACACACCATGTTACGTTTAACTGGGGTGTAGCATCTGGAGATACGAATACCTTTATTCGTTATGAAATTTACCGTAATAATACCCTGCTTACTACAGAATTTAATAGAAATGTATATTCTTATGTGGACATGTCAATAAATGCTAGTCCAGATTCTACGTATTATGTTCGCTCTATTAACTTATGTGACGTGGAAGACGAAGTATCTCCAGTTAAACCGATTACTGTAGAAGCATTTTTCTATAAAAACAATCAAGCTCGTTTAACTTGGAATCCAATTAGATCACCAAAACTTAGAACAGCATTAGGTTATAACGTTTATCGTAGTCAAACCGAGAACCCATACAATTGGGTAGAGGTTGTTGACGGTGATGGTGATACTACAAATACAGCTGCCATAGATTTCGTAGACCTATGTGGTGATACTACCTATTATAAAATTGAGGCTTTAGATAGTTTAGGATGTGCTTCTATTTCTAATATCGATACCATTTTCCATCAAGATATTTCAGCTTCATTCCATTCCGACACTGTATGTTTGGGTACTCCAACACAATTTGTTTTAGATAATTTATCAGGTGGTATTCCTCCTTACTCTACTGTTCGTTGGTTAGGAGATGAAGGTTTTAGTGCAGGTAATAATGATACTGTACTTTATTTATATCCTACTTATGGGGTAAAGCATTTCAAATTTACCGTTATCGACTCAAAAGGTTGTCGTATCGATATTGATGATTCAACTTATGTTCGTCAGTTACCAGAATTTGAAATACAAAAAGATTCGGCTTGCCCAGGAGCAGCAATCAACTTTAATTTAGAAGTGAAAACTCCAGTAGGGATAGATTCAGTATTTTGGTTAGGTGATTATAATGTAGATTCTGGAAGATATTTATTTAATAAAAAAGGAATTTATTCTACAGCGAATGTTCGTGCTCCAATTTGGATATTCTATTCAAACGGAGGTGTGGGAAGCTTCCCAATTTCAGTAATGATTAGAGATACATTTGGATGTGAGACCATCATGTATGATACGGTAAAAACAGGAGAACCAACTATTGAATTATTAAACGATCCTTCTTTATGTTACGACACCAAGAAAGATAGTATTCATATGTTACCAAAGTATCTTACTAAACCATTTAATACAGTTCAGTGGATAGATAATAATAACAGTCAAGTGTTATACCAAGCGAACGATGGTAAAGATGCCTTCCCATTATCTGTGGTAGCAGGTAGAAGATATATTGATTTACGAGTTCGAATAGAGGATAGTAAAGGATGTAAAGGTGAGGTGACTCAAATATATACCTTAAGTCCATGGATTGACTTCTTGCCAGATTCATTGTGTATTGGTGATGTGGCTAATTTAAGAACGGTTCATAAACCAATTAGTGATACAGCAAATTACAGGTATTTATGGGAGTTAGATGCGAATACAGTAGACACAGTACGTTTGCCAAACCATATTTATACAAGTAATGGTCCGAAAATTATAACTTTATTAGTAACCGATATTGTTACGGGTTGTACCACCTTTATCAAAGACACTTTAACCGTTCGAGATCCGATGTCGTTTAAAGTAAACGTATCTCCAAATTGTGCAGGTGAAGAAACTGTTTTTACAAGAGAACTTTATAAGGCTGCAATAGATACTGCATGGGAGTGGACAATTGATGAATCGCCAAACGTGATTCCAAACAACACTATTATCTTTAAAGGAAATGATACTTGTAGAATAATTCTACCATCGAATGATGGATACTTTAGAGTAACCTTAAGAATAAATGAACAAGGAACAGGATGTTGGACAACTTTTGATACGGTAATGAAAGTGTTTAATCAACCCGATATTGATTTCGATGTGGATTCATTAAACTGTGCTGGCAAGATTACACAATTTGTTTCTACAGTAATAGGTAGCACACCACCGTATATATACGATTGGTCGGGCGATGATAGCTTCACAGACACCGCAGCAAACCCTTCACATATTTACCCTGAAAACGGCGATGAATATTACCTAGTAAGTTTATCTGTTACCAATGGATTTGGTTGCGTAGTTACGAAAACAAAAAATGTTCGTGTATGCGACGATAAGAAAACCATGGTTCAAGTTCCTCAGATTTTTAGTCCAGGTAGAGAACGCAATAATACCTTAAGTGTAAATTATACCAACGTAGATGATTTTGAATTTACAGTTTATAATCGTTGGGGAATTGAAGTGTTTAAATCATCCGACCCAGATTTTGTATGGGATGGAAAAGATTTAAGCGGAGAGTATTTATTAACAGGAACCTATGTATATATAGTAAAAGCAAATGGTTTAGGTAAACGTAACTATTTGAACAAAGGAACCATCGCAATTTTAAGATAATTAAGAAAAAATGTTTTGGCATAGTTATTGGCTATGCTGAGATTTAAAAAATAGCATAATGAGAACAGTTAAGTATTTAAGTTTTATATTTTTATTTTTCATAAGTATCGCTTCGCAAGCATCCCACTTTGCTGGTTTCGATATTAGTATTACTCGC
>CAJBVG010000040.1 GCA_903958995.1 uncultured bacterium
AGCTGGTGCCGAGTTCGCCATAGCATGAAACACATCCGACATTTGAATAGATTGGCTGTAGTCTTTATCAATACTGGTTTCACCCATGCTACGTATATCTGACGATGAATAATTGGTATTATACAAATCAAACAATAAACGTACGAACGAATCTTTCTCGTTTTGTGCAATATCATTCAAAAATTCTTTCTTATCTTTTTTAATTCGATCAGCCCAAGCTACTACCATCTCCACATCTTCATTTATAGAGATTGCTTTATGTTTTGTTTGACTGAATAATTGTCCGAATTTACCTAATGCACCAAACACCACGTTCACAGGATACATTACAAACATGGATGCCATTACTCCACCAAATACAATGAAAAAACCTGCGATATGAATGAAAGGATTTTTCATCATGTTAGGAATGTAATGCTCCAAGCGTATTGCTCCAGCAGTATCCATAATACCTAAAATGATTAATGCAGTACAGATTGTAAATCCTAAAAATGTTCCGATGGAAAATTTCATATTTATTTTTTTGAAGTAATGTCTTTTAATTCTTTTGCTGAAGGCACTCTAATTTCTGGATCAAGTTTAGCGGCTTGCATCCAAAGTTCTTTTGCTTTTTCTTCGTTACCCATTACGTATAACACACTACCTTTTAAAGATAATGCTTCTGCCGTTTCAATGATTTTCAAAGACTCATCAACATAATCTAATGCTGAATTATAATCATCAACATATAAGAATTCTTGAGAGCGGCGATAGTATTTCATAGCTAAATTAACGGCATCTTTTGCTTCTCTACTAACATTTAAAGAACCATCAATAACATCTTTTTTTGATTTAGGATCTGTTGTCATCGACAATACAAACTCTTCATTGCCTTTGCCTACTGCATAATCTATTGATGCAGCATTATTTTTATACTTAATATTCACGGGATCCTTTGTAGAATAGGCTCTTCGTGAGTTTTCTGCAATGCGTTGCTGCTCTGTTAAATCTTGAATAGTATAACGAGTGTCGCAAGATGCTAATGCAAAAATTGAAATTATAAAAGTGTACTTAAGGCCTGTATATAAAGCTGAATCCATATCCAAAATTTGCTAACTGTAATGAACTTGTTGTATTGGTGAAAATCGAATTAATTAAGTAGTACCTAAAATCAAGGTCCAAACTTAAATTTTCTGTCATATTAATAATTAAACCTTGTCGAACAAAAGGCACAATCTCATTGGATACCATAACACTCATAGACTGATATGCTTCCATCCAATATTTACGAGGCTGATCACTTTTCTTCATGAAACATAACGAGTAATAGAAACCTGCATGAGGCATAAATTTATTGAATTTCACAAAACCTGTATCCGTAGTACCATTCATTAACTGAAGGTAAGACAAACCTGTTCTAAAGCCATAAAAGCCACCGTGGGTTTTATTGAATGGTTGTCGCCAAACTAAATTCAAATCTGATATTGTAGCTAGGTTTTTATCGCCTTTATCTAAATTTCCTACGATGTGAAATTGAGTTTTATAAAATGATAGTCCAGCTGATACTTGAAATTCTGCCTTCCTAGGATTATACATTTCTGGATTAGAATTCAAAACAACGCTATAGATTAACTCCTTAGACCTAGACTTAACCATTTGAATATTGGCTTGAAAACCTGTAATGTGATCATACGTTAATTGAACATAAATTAAAGCTTGTAAAGCATATTTATCAATTACGTTATTCATCATATCCTCGTCTAATATCAAACGCTCTAACGTATTCTGACGAGTGATCGTAAGATTTGAATCGGTACCATTAACGATGGTTAATGGTTTTTGTTTGAATTCGGGAGCAGAAACTACAGTGAATCCAGATACAGCAAAGGCACCTTCAATTCTACTACGAATTTGTGATGCTTCACTTTCATTAATAATGTAATCGGGATAATCAAAAGATGCTAATGCTACACGTTTGTAAAGTAGATCATTTAATTTTACCTGATCGGTAATTTCATCCATTAAATCTACCAATTCCAATTGCTTTCTAATGATAGGATTATTCTTATCAATCTGAGCTTTAGATGAACCGTATAATGAACAAATTAAGGTTAGGAGTAGTATTATTCTTTTCATCAAGCCACTAGTTTTAATGTTTTACGTATCGAATCGATAATTTTCTTTCTTGCCACGTCTCTATCCTCTGGGGTAACGGTATTGCCGCTTTCTAATTCTGCTTTTATCAATGATTGCTCACGAGGTGGGCGTTGTACGATAATTTTACTTTGAACATGACTGCTTATGCCAGTAAGTGCATCAACAAGCGTGTTGGTATCGATATCTCTTAAAGCTGTTTCTAATTGAAGATCGGTGAGGTAAACCACATTTTTAAATCCAACGAATTGTTGTTTAATGTTGTTTGCCAATTCTAAATCTTGAGAAGCAATAGTACTGATCAATTGATCTTGATCTTCGTCTTGCATTTGATCTAGAATATCCAATATAGATTGTAAACCATCGAAAGCAACATTCTTCATTCCTTTCACATCAATAGCTTTCTTAGAGAAATACGTAGCTACTTCACGATAGATTGAAGAAGATATGAAATCGATTTTACTCATTTTCATTAAGATTGATGAACGACGATTAATTTCAATCATTCCCAATACATTTTTACTTCTTTTACTTTCCAGTTGTGCTAATAGAATAGCTGATAAATTATCATCTTCTTCTTTTAACATATGAATGATTTGCGAATCTGTAATTTGATTTAAGAATTCAAATAAATCTTCATTGCGATCAGGTTCAGCATTCATCGAAAGTAATTCCTTACTAAAGTCTCTTGCTTCTTGATATTTATCGCTATGTGATTTTAATTGATGATTCGATACTGCTTGATTTAAATCCGAGTAGACTTGTTCTGCCATAAACGGACGTAAGAAATTTAATAACTTAGGGTTTACTGCACTTAATGCATTCGCTGCTCTCAACTTACCATCTTCTGGGTTAGTAAGTATCCAAGTCTCGAACATGCTCGCTACTTCTTTCGGGTTACTAATTACACTCGTAATAACATGTTGGCGATTGAACTCGTAATTGATAATATCTTCAGTTTGGTAATTACTAGAATCACCTCCCCCAGTATTCGGATAAATAATACTCATATCTTGCCCATTTCCATTTGGACCTGGAATTAACTTTGTGTCATCTTCTGCTTTTGGCTTTTTATCATTGTCTTTACTCTTACGATAAAGCAAGTAAGTAACAAATACAATTATGATAAAGCAAAGTATTAAGAGTACTACAAAAACATATAACAACGTATTATCTGCAGCTTTTTCTTGTTTTTCTTCTTGAGCAACAGGAGCTGGAGCAAGGCGTTCGGGCTCTCTAGGAGCAGGTAAGTAATTTGGAACTTGAGCAATTGCAGGTTCTGCACCTTTATTATCAATTAGCTCTTGACCCTTAGGGAAAACTGAACGTTTAATTTTAACAATATCACCTTTCGTTTCATCTATTGGAATAATAGAACGAATTAAGGAATTAATAAAATCGATATCTGAATTTGAATAGGTGGTATCTACAATTACATTGACATATAGATAATCTACTTCCTCAATGCTGTATGTGTAATTTTTAGTAGTGTCGCTATTGTCTTGATCTTGGTAGCCTTTAGGTAAAACTGGCATACCGGGTAAACGTTGTAAACTTTTCTTCTTTTTCGTAGAAGGAGTTGGTTTAATCACTTCTACATTTCCTTGCAACATGTTAATGTCGACAAGAAATGTACTTGATGCGAAGAATTTGGTTAATTCTTGGCGAATAACGATTTCGAAATTATTCGCTTGATTTAAGGGTTCTGGGTTCTGACCTGCTTTCGGTTGGTACAAAAACGATTGTGCCATGGTCTGCTGAGCCGGAACAAAAAACAAAAAAGCGTAAAAAAATGCATTAATCAGTATCTTCTTTCCTTCACTCATAGTTCTCAAAATAGTGGTGCGCAATATAATCTGAGGTATTTAAAATATTAGTCGTTTTTAAAAATATGTATATTTTATATAAAATCAAACAAATTTGATGCTTAAAGGGCTTAAACAGAGCAATTAGATACTAATTTATAAGCATCATCATTTAAACAACTAATTCTCGGGAGCTAGTAATTTGCTAATTAACAAGCAATTAACATTAAATATTCAAATGAATCAACACTGTAGTACCTTTCCCAGGTTCTGATTCAATATTCAAATTACCTTTTAAATAATTCACACGATTTCGAATATTGGATAGCCCTAAACCATAGTTTTGGGTTTCAAGGTTACTATCAAAACCTATTCCATCATCTTCAACTAATACTAATAATGTTTCTGGCTGTACGGTTATTTGAATAGTAATATTAGCTGCCGATGCATATTTCAATGCATTATTAACTAATTCTTGAATCACTCGAAATAACATAACCGATTTGCTTTGATCAACAATTTCTCGAGGTTCTCCTAATAAGATGTATTCTACGTTGACTTGCTCCAACTGTTTAAAAGGATGTAGGAATAAATCTAAAGCTTTAAAAAATCCTTCAGACTGTATCGCCTTAGGCATCATTTGATGTGAAATAATGCGAACTTCATCACAAGCATCACTTAGCATTTTTGCAATTCTCTCTGCTTTCTCTACATTTTCTATGCCTGGCATTATTGCACCAAAATGTAATTTAACTGCCGATAGAGATGCTCCAACGCTATCATGCAATTCTTTGGCTATTCGGATTCGCTCTTTCTCTTCAGTAGATATAATAGATTCAAACAGTTCTTGCTCTTTTTGCCTACGTTTCTTTTGATAAATAAATACCAAAATTAAAAAGAAGGCAAACATGATACCTACCACCACAAAACTAACAATAGCACCTACAAGGGCTTGGGTTTCGATACTTTGCATAGGAACGAATAAGCTAATCCAACATTTAAAAATAAGTTAACTGTATTATGTATCATCATACGTATATTCCATAATAATGGATTATTCAATATGAATTCTATAGTGTTTGTTAGAAAAATAGAAGTTACGCCAACAACTGCAGAATATAGAAAATACATTAAAGAGATAATAAAATAAGAAGACCTGAATAAATTGGGTTCATCGTTGGTGACCAATTCGATCATATTATAACCACACGCTAATAATGTAAATACACTCCCTATGGTTAGAGAATAAGGCTCTAAATTATTTAACCCGAAATGAAAAATTAAAGTTGACCAAATCACCGTAAATAGAATTCCAAAGAAGACAAGCATTTTCTTGTAGATACGATTTAGAGTATTTATATAAAAAAAGCAAAATAGTAATAGTAATTGTAAAAGATATACAATATTAGATAACCATAAATTATACTGATGAAGGTATGCAAGAATATTCATCACTATTTCTATTAATAAAAAAAATGATATGATTCCAAAAAAATATCGCATAGTGATATGCGATTTCTTAAACATTAAAAACCCTACAATAAAAGGCAACAACATAGAATAAGTGCTTATATTATTACAAAGCAAAAAAAGATCTGACTTAAAAAATGTATCGTCCCAATTCATAATCTTAACTATTTATCGGATTTTCAGATGAACAATATGGAGGACACATTTTACTTAATTCCATTATTAAATTCAGATCATCTTCGTCAGATGAGCCATTTTGTATAGCACCAACCATTACCGAATGTTCAACGCCCTGTTCATCTAATCCTTTGTAGATTCTAATACCAGTAATAGCAGGATTAGCCAACAATGCTTCGAATGCATCCCTACTAAAATATTCTGCAATAGGTTTGTCGGGGTAAGTATTTCTGTAATTAGCAGTCAATTGACTAGCTTCAGTTATATTAATTTCGTGTTGTGAGTTAGACATAAGTTTTTATTTTTGTTTTGTAAGAATTATCAGTAAATATATTTAATTTACAGCAAATATTAAGTAGTATGTTAATTAACATAATAATTGCCGACGACCATGCACTTTTTTCAGAAGGTGTGCAAGCTGCTTTACAACACGAAAAGGATATTAAAATCGTAGAAATCGCAACTAACGGGAACGAAGTACTTAAGGCCTGTGCGCAAAATGAAGTTGATGTGATATTGATGGATATTGGAATGCCAATTCTAGATGGTGTTGAAACGACAAAAATAATTTCGGCACAATACCCGAAAACCAAAGTAATCGCATTAACAATGTATGATGATATCGTTAATCTGAATAAAATGATATCTGCAGGAGCATATGGTTATTTGCTAAAGTCAGTAGATAAAGAAGAACTATGTTTCGCCATTCGAAAAGTTAAAAAAGGCGAAAAACATTTCAGCACAGCAGTAACGTTAGAAAACGTTTTAGAAAAAAAGAAAAAGAAACTAAAAGAAACCTATTTTTTAGAAGATTTAAGTTCTCGTGAACGTGAAATTCTGATGCAATTAGCAAGAGGAAAGACGAGCAATGATATTGCCAAAGATCTTCATATTTCTATACGTACTGTAGAAACGCATCGAGCAAACATCATGAAAAAAGTGGGGGTTCATAATACAAGTGGACTAGTACGCTATGCTTATAGCATTGGTATTAGTTAGTCCTCCCAGCTCGTTTGAATATCATCTATTTCTCTTCTATCTTTTTTGGTAGGTCTGCCTGTACCTCTGTCGCGTTTTAATACAGGTACTGTAAAAACAGAATGATTTCTTGGAGTATCGTCAATTGGGGTTTGATCTACAAAGTATTTTTGCACTGATGTTGCATCCATCCTTTTCTCCAAAAGTTCCAGCACTTTAATTATTTTTTTTTGTTGATCTTTTTGGATATGAAAAACATCACCAATTTTTACTACA
>CAJBVG010000041.1 GCA_903958995.1 uncultured bacterium
CACCTTTTGATAAGGCATAATCAACCCAACGCCAATCTAAATCTAAACGCAATGGGTTGGCATTAATTTCAATGGAAACATTATTCGCCGCACAGGCATCGATAATCAATTTATGATTTATCGGATAACCTTGACGAGCGAGAAGTAAACGCCCAGTAGGATGCCCAAGCATAGTGGTATAAGGGTTCTCAATCGCTTTTAACAAGCGATGGTTAGCTTTCTCCTCATCCATCTTTAAATTAGAGTGTACAGAAGCTACAATGAAATCGAATTTTGATAAGATATCCGACTCGTAATCTAATGAACCATCATTTAGGATATCCGACTCAATTCCTTTAAATATATGGAAGTCGGGATATTTAGCATTTAACATTTCAATTTCTGCATGTTGTGCTAATACTCTATCTACTTTCAGCCCATTTGCATAAAATGCCGATTGAGAGTGATCACAAATGCCCAAATAGGTATAACCTAATTGATGACAATACACCGCCATTTCTTCGAGCGTATGTATTCCATCCGACCAAGTACTATGATTATGCAAGCTTCCTTTTAAATCTTCATCGCGTATTAATGTAGGTATTTTATGCGCTTTCGCTTGTTCAACTTCTCGCAATCCTTCACGCATTGGAGTTGGAATAAATTGCATATTGATGCTTGCATAAATCTCTTCTTCAGAAGAAATATTTTTTAATCGCAATACAGGTTCATCAAATTCATCAAGCAAAGCAAGATGTTCTGGAGTAGCCGATTTTATGAAATTATCGATTACCCAATTTTCATCAGAAATAAAATCAATACATAGGCTAGACGCATTGTTGTATAAGCCTTTCCAAGCATCTCCTTCTAGATTCCCAGAGAAGCTTTCTATTGTAGAAATGTATTTACATACCTCATCTTGCGATGATTTTCTTGCAGTAAACGTAAGCTCGGTTATAATTTCACAGTTTCGTGCTAATTGTCCTGATGCAAATAAAGAATTTCCTGTACCTATATTCAGTTCTTCTAAAAGAGTTAAAGCATTTGATAATAAAAGAGAACCTTTATTCATCAAATTAAACTCAATTAGTTTTTTAACTTCTTCTTGCGTTTTATAACCAAATCCTTTGGCTTCTATCAGTCTGTTTTCGATACAAGCATAATACAATTCGCCAATGGTATCAATGGATAATTGTTGCCAAATGATTTGAATTTTCTTTGGTCCAAGTCCTTTAATACTCAACATATCCAATAGTCCCGGAGGAGTGATGGCTTTTAACTCTTCAAGTTCTTGAATAGCATCGGTAGTGATGAATTCAATGATTTTTCCTGCAACACTTTTCCCAACTCCTTCAATTTTCGCTAAATCATCTTCCGATTTTTCGGCAAGTAATTCGGCAAATTTCCCAAGCTTAAAGGAAGCATTATTGATGGATTTTATTTTGAATGAATTCCCATCGTGTAGCTCCATCAATTGCCCTAATAATTTTAAGGCCGAAACAATTTCCTTATTACTCTTCATCTTAATTAATCTCGAAGTTTAGTGGTAATCGAGTTTGAATTCCTTTGCTATTTTTAACTTGTTCTAATGATTTAATGTATGGTGCTAGAGCCTTGTATTCATTAGGCATTAAGTAGATACGAGCTTCATTTGAAAGTGATTTCATTATCTTATCGAAAGGATCTTCCATTTCAGGATAATTTACAATTCTATACTCTGTTAACTTTGCTTTTTTAGCTGCGATGTTTACAGCATCTTCTAAATTCCCTAATACGTCAACTAAGCCAATACGCTTCGCATCAATACCACTCCATACCCTACCTTCGGCTATGCTTCTTACTTTATCAATTGGCATATGGCGACCTGCAGAAACCTTGTTTGTAAAATCTGCATAAATTCTATTGATTTCATTTTGGATGATAAAACGTTCGGCAGGAGATAGGGGTTTTGTATAATTTCCTAAATCAGCATAATCGCCAATTTTCACTTGGTCGAATGTTATACCTAATTTGTTATTAAAGAATTTTTGCATGTTGAATAATACCCCAAACACACCTATAGAGCCTGTAATGCTTGTAGGTTCAGCAACAATAGTATCGGCAGCACAAGCAATGTAATAACCACCAGAGGCAGCTACATCACCCATAGAAACGATTACAGGTTTTACTGCTTTCGCTAAAATTACTTCTCTCCAAATAACGTCAGATGCTAAGGCGCTTCCCCCAGGAGAGTTGATACGCAATACAATTGATTTGATCGATTTATCTAGTCTCGCTTTACGAATTTCATTCGATAGTTTTTCAGAGCCAATGCTTTCATCATCACCACTACCACCGTTAATTTCACCATTTGCATAGATGATGGCTATTTTATCTTTTGCAATTGAAATTTCTGTTTTCATTGATTTCGAATATTTTCGAAGACTAATGAAATTAATTTCATTGCTATTAGCTTGTTTCGTTTGATGAGCAAATTTGTCAAGCAATTCATCTTTATAAATTAATGCATCTGCTATTTTGTAAGTAACGGCATCTTCAGCAGTTCTTACTTTTAATTTTTTTGCAATAGCAAATGTACTATCGTATGACAAATTTCGAGCGGTAGCAATATTTTGAACCATATGTCCGAATAATGCAGATAGGTACACATTCGTTTGCAGTTTATTGGAATCACTCATATGGTCTAACATATAAGGTTCTACTGCACTTTTGAAAGAACCAACACGAATAATTTCTGGAGATATTTCGAGTTTTTCGAGTGCATGTTGAAAGAACATGTACTGAGCATTAACCCCTTTAAACTCTAATAAGCCTGAAGGGTTTAAAAATATACTATCTGAAACAGAAGCGATGTAATATGCTTTTTGAGTATAGTATTCGCTGTAAGCATAAATAAACTTATTGGATTCTTTAAACTTGATTAATGCATTACGTATTTCTTCAACAGTAGATAATCCGGCATCGACAGCACTTAGGTCTAAAAATATACCATCAATATTTTCATCATTTTTAGCATTACGTATGCTCGCTAAAATGTTATTGAGTCCTAATCGATTGTTATCAGCGAAGTTTAAAAAGCTAGGTAAATCGATTTGTTTATCGTTACTACGTTCGGAAATAGATTCGTTTAATTGTATGTGTAAAATAGAATGTTCTTTAACATTCACTTTTTCATCAGAGCTGAGAGAGAGCACAGTACCAATAGAAACAAGTACGATTACAAAGATGAGCAAAAGAATGGATAGGAAAGACCCTATCATGCTCGCAAAAACTGTTTTGAAAAATTGTTTCATCTTATTTAGATTATATGCAATAATAATAATAAAATCCCTTTATTTTTATAGCGATGAAATCGATATTATTATTAGGGAGTAATTTAGAAAATCCTATTCAGCAGTTAGAGTTAGCTAAAATCAAACTCAAAGAAATTTTCGGTGAGCTAAAAGAGTCGTCAATCTACAAGACTGCAGCTTGGGGGAATACCAATCAATCCGATTTTTATAATCAGGCTATACATCTTGAAACAAATATGGACCCTGAACTGTTTATGAAAAAGTTAATTGATATAGAAGAGTCGATGGGTAGAACACGATTAAACAAGTGGGAGCCAAGAATTATCGACATCGATATCATTGCAATGGAATCGGCTATAATTAAGGAAGAAAATTTGGAAGTTCCACACCCTCATATGCAGAATAGAATGTTTGTATTAGTACCAATGTTGGAATTGAGTCCAGATTGGATTCATCCAGTATTTCTAAAATCAATTTCTACATTAATTACAGAATGTAAAGATGAGTTAGCCGTAACTAAAATATAGTAAATGTTCAGAATAATTAATATCTTCATCTTATAATAAAGAATAAAGTGCCTAATACATACGATTTAACTTATTTGAAAGAAGTCTCTAAAGGAAACGATGACTTTATGTTAGAAATGATTGATTTGTTTCTAACTAAAACGCCCGAAACCCTTTATATACTTGAGACGGCGATAAACGACATGAATTGGGATCAAGCTGGATTTTATGCACATAAATTAAAAGCTACCTATGCGTATATGGGGATGCACAATTTAAAAGACATATTAATCAAGATTGAAAAAAATTCAAAAGTATTATCGGAGTTAGAAAGTATTCCGGCATTATTTGAAATTTTAAAAACTAATACACAACCCGCTATGCAAGAAATTAACGAGTATAAATCGAGTCTTGTTAAAGCATAAGAAAATTTGAAATATGAAAGTATTAATTGTTGATGATGAAGAAATGGCGATCAAATTGATCGAACATCAAATGATATCTGCAGGTTACGAAGTAGTAAGTTGTACTGACGGCAGAGAAGCATTAGAAATCATTAAAAATGAAACACCTGATTTAGTCATTTCTGATATTATGATGCCGTTTATGTCGGGATTAGAGTTGTTAGAAGTTATAAAAGTGGAGAACAAAAAGATTCCAGTGATTTTGATTTCAGCTTTAGATGATGTAGAGGTGATACAAACAGCAATTGGCATGGGAGCCGATGATTTTGTAATAAAGCCTGTAAATATGGATGAATTAATACTCCGTATTACTAAAGTGTTAGCCAACGCGAATAACTAATCACTTATATTCCATTTATCAGTACTCTTTGGTAGAATTTTTGCTTATCTTATTTAAAAATTCTACTTATGAAAAGACTTGTACTTTTAGCTATTTCACTAATTTATAGTTGTTTAAGCTTTGCTCAATACAATTTATCGCAGTTGAGCACCTTGTCGATCGGCAACAATGGCTACGCCAATATATGGGGATATAAGCAAGGAAATAAGGAATACGCACTATTAGGCTGTTCAGGTTCGAGTACACTTACCGATGCCTGCGCCATCATTAATATTACTTCACCATCAAATCCAGTTACTTTATTTAAAGTTCCAGGGCCACGTTCACTTTGGCGAGAAATTCGTACTTGGCAACATTACGCCTACATTACCACCGAACATTCGGACAATACTTTCGGAGTAACTATAGTTGATTTACAATACTTACCTGATAGCATAAAAACCAAGCAATACACAGCCAATGGATTGATTAGTAATGTACATGCATTACATATCGATAATGGGTATTTATACTTATATGGTGCCAATAATTCTGTATCATTAACAGGAGCATTAATTATTAATTTATCAGACCCTTGGAACCCAACGGTTGCTGGTGCTTACACTGGTAAATATGTTCATGATGGTATTGTTAGAAACAATAAATTATATGCTGGAGAAATTAATAGTGGTACATTTTCTATTGTCGATGTGTCCAATAAATCAGCACCTGTTGTACTAAATACTCAACCAACTCCTTTTGAATTTACTCACAATACTTGGTTATCATCCAACAGTAATTATTTATATACTACAGATGAGAAGAAAGATGCGTTTGTTACTTCTTATGACGTATCAGACCCTTTCAATATCAAAGAATTAGACAGGTATCGTCGCCAATATGCTAATGGTTCAATACCTCATAATACTTATGTATTAAATGATTCTTTAGTAACAGGTTCCAATACCGATTTCTTATTAACTTCCTATTATACAGATGGTATTACCATTGTAGATGCTGCTCGTCCAGATAATTTAGTGGAAGTGGCACATTTTGATACGAGTCCTTTTTCTGGTGAAGGGTATAATGGGGCCTGGGGAGTTTATCCGTTTTTACCATCGGGCAAAGTACTTGTTTCAGACATGGAGTTAGGATTGTATGTATTGCAACCAAATTACCAAAGAGCTTGTTATGTAGAGGGCATCATTACTGATGTAGCTACTGGTTTAACAATACCTAATGCAACGGTCATCTTCTTTAACAATGCGAAAGCTAAACTCGGAAAGTTAGACGGGAAATATAAAACAGGAATTGTTACGCAAGGTATTCAGGATGTAGTTTACACGGCTCCAGGGTACCAAAGCAAAACGGTTTCTGTAAATATGATAAGAGGAGTTGTTGTAAATCAAGATGTTGCCTTAAGTCCGATTGGTTTTGGCATGGAACTAAATAGTTCGAAAGCCATTTCTGTATTCCCTAGTTCTGTAAAAAATGAGTTATACTTTAACAAAGCTAGTTCTAATAACATACATTTAGTAATGCTAGACAATACCGGGAAAAAAGTATTAGAAAAAATACTTTTTGATAAAGAATGCAAAGTTGATGTTTCCACTTTGAAATCAGGTATGTATATTGTACAACTTTTTGAAGAAAATAAATTACTTCAAACAGAGAAGATCATAAAAGAATAAGAACAAACACTCACTATAAAATATATTTAATTTGAAAAAACTTATACAATTTTGCATCATCGGTTTAATTGCTGTAAATGCACAAGCACAAAATGTAAACATTGTGCAAAGATCTAGAGTACCATACCCAGGTACTTCAAACATTTGGGGATATGTTGATACCACTGGTAAAGAGTATGCTTTAGTAGGTGCTAACGATCGTTTATCGATTGTTGATATTACAAACCCAGACGCTCCAGTAAAACGTTTTTCTGTTTTGGGTCCGAATTCAATGTGGAGAGAAATTAGAACTTGGGGTAAATACGCTTACGTGACTACCGAAGGTGGTGGTGGGTTAACCATTGTTAACTTAAGTCAGTTACCAGATACAATTACCTTTAAACAATATACTGGTGATGCTGCAATGACTAACCATATCGATGCTATTCATGCATTGCATGTAGATAATGGTAAGTTGTATTTATATGGCGGTAATTACCAACAAGGTAAAGCAAAAATATTTTCATTAACAGACCCTTGGAACCCACATTATTTAGGTACAGTTTCTCAAAGATATGTTCATGATGGATTTGTAAAAAACGATACCTTGTATTCTTGTCAAGTTTATGATGGATTGTTAGAAATAATTGATGCTAAAAACCCTGCAGCACCTGTTATTATTGCATCACAAGTAACTCCAAAACAATTTACACATAACTCATGGATGTCTACTAACCGTAAGGTTATCTATACAACAGATGAAGTTACAGGATCATGGGTTACTGCATATGATATCAGTGACTTTTCAAATATAAAAGAACTTGATCGTTACCGTCACAATAATTCTGGCTCGATTGGACATAATACCTACATCATGAACAATTCGGCGGTTACTGGTTCGAATACAGATTTCTTATGGACATCTTATTATCGTGATGGGATTACTGTTGTTGATGCATCTCGTCCAGATAATTTAGTGGAAGTAGGGAACTTCGATTCATCACCAAGTTATTCTGGCGATGGTTTCAATGGAGCTTGGGGAGTATATGCTTATTTACCATCAGGAAATGTAATCATTTCTGATATTGAAATGGGCTTATACGTAGTTACTCCGACATACAAAAGAGCTTGTTTTTTAGAAGGGGTTATTCGTGATGCTCAAACTAATGTAGCTATTGCGGGTGCAACAATTCAAGTATTAACAAAAACGGATTTAAATGGAATAACGAGTACTACAGGTTCTTATAAATCGGGTACGGTAGATTCAGGAACTTATGTTGTTCGTGTTTCTTACCCAGGTTATATTGCTCAAGATGTTACGGTAGAATTAAAAAATGGTATTGTAACACCATTAAATGTAACTCTTGGGAAACGCGTAAATTTCCCTTTTGTAGCTACTATAAAAGATTCGGCAAACAATGCTTTGGTGAATGCACATGTATTAGTTAAGAATGCAGAATTTACTTACGAATTAACTTCAGATGCAAATGGTGGAATTAACATTCCTTCGTTCTATGCAGGTAAATATGCAATGTATATTGGAGCATTTGGCTACCAAACGCAGTTTATCGATTCAACTAATTACTTATCGGTAAATGATATTCCTAATGTAAAATTAGCTAAAGGATATTATGACGATTTCTTGTTTGATTACGTTTGGTCAACAGCATCTACTGCAAGCACTGGTGCTTGGGTTAGAGCAAAACCAATCCGTACTACTTTAAATAGTGTAATTTGTAATCCAGATTTTGATGTGATGAGTGATTTTGGCGACCAATGTTTTGTAACTGGTAATGCTACAGGTAACGTAACAACAGCAGATATTGATGGAGGAACAGTTTCTTTAGCTTCACCAGAAATGGATTTTTCTAGTTATAGTAACCCTTATATCAATTACAGCAGATGGTTCACAAATATTGCAACTTCAGGTACTGCAAATGATACCTTAACGATTTCAATTAATAACGGATCACAAACTGCAATCGTTGAACAATTAATTGGTTCAATTGCCGATAAAGGTCAATGGGTTAGTAAATCACACCGTGTGAAAGATTTTATTACTCCTACCAATAAAATGAGATTAGTATTTAAGGCTGGTGATTACGGTGCCGATAATATTGTAGAAGCTGCATTAGATAAGTTTAGTGTTACGAATGTAGATTCGGTAATCACTATAGG
>CAJBVG010000042.1 GCA_903958995.1 uncultured bacterium
TGCTTATTATTCTTTAAAAGGCCAATATTCAAAAAAGAAGAAAAGCATATTAGACTTTAAATACTACTATTCAAAAAAAAGAAATACTACTATTCATAAAGAAAAGAAGCTATTTATTTTTTCGTAACGGGCAATGAGTATCTAGTAGTAATTCTACACTTCTACACTTCTACACTTCTACGCTTCTATAGTTCTACCAATCCATTCTGCATCGCATACTTCACCAACCCTGCTATATTGCGTACGTTGAGTTTGCTGATTAAGTTTTTTCGATGAGTTTCAACCGTATGTGTACTGATGAATAACTTTTCCGCAATTTCTGCTGTAGTGAATTCTTGTACAATTAGTTTTAGTACATCAATTTCTCTTTCTGTGAGTTCAACGAGGTAAGTGCTTTTCTCCATATTTTTCTTTTTCTGTAAGCCCTCCATAATGCGTTCGGTAACTTCTTTGCTGAAATAAGATTCTCCATTCATTAAAGTTTCAATGGCTTCCTGAAGTTCAGCCTTTCCTGTGTTCTTTAATATATATCCATCAGCTCCCGCACGTAATAATTTCTCTATATAGTCTCTGCTACTAAACATGGTTAGCATCAATATCTTTAACAAAGGATGTTTTGTTTTTACAAGTTTTGTTGCTTCAATGCCATCCATTTCAGGCATATTGATGTCCATTAATACAATATCACAAGTTTTTTTTTCAAGAACTTCGAGTAATTCTTTCCCATTATTTACCTCGGCAACAATTTCCATATTTTTCATGGTTTTTACTAAGGATTTAATGCCATCAATAAACAATTGATGATCATCTGCAATAATAATTTTTATCATACCTTTTATGTTAATGGAATTTCAATGATGGAAATACTTCCTCTTCCTATTGTTGAGTCAATGTTATAGTTTCCAGAGAGTTTTTTTGCTCTCGCTTCTATACTTGCCAATCCTAATCCCCCAGATTTTTTCTTCTCTTTAACATTAAATCCTTTTCCATTATCTTCAATAGTTATACTAATGGAGTCTTCTAGTTTGTTAAGCTGAATGATGATGTTTTTCGCTTCAGCATGTTTTAAAATATTATTAATGATTTCTTGAATCATTCTGTAAATTCCTACTTCAATACTGTTCTCTAATCTGCTGTTCATCCCATAAATCAATAGTTTGCAAGAGATCATTCCACTATCGTTAATACTTTCACTTAATTCATCTAATGCTGCTTTTAGTCCGAAGCTCGATACCATTCCTGTACTTAAATTATGTGAAATTCGTCGAACTTCTACACAGGCTTCGTCTAATAATAGAGTCGCTTTGTTGTATTGTTGTTTGTTTTCATCTATTGCTGAATCTATTTTTGTATCAAGCGCACTAAATAATAATTTTACAGTAGATAGCATACTTCCTAATCGATCGTGCAAATCAGTGGCAATACGTTTGCGTTCCTCCTCTTGTCCTTCCAGCATAGCATCGTAAGTTTTTATTTCTTGTTCGTTCAAAATGTTTTCGATTTTTTGTTGTGCAATTTTTTCATTCTTTTTGGCTAGTTTGTTACGTTGACGTAAAATATATCCTAATACTAGGAGTCCGATTAGCAATGAAATAATGCCTGCTAAGAGCAATCTGCTTCTTGCTTCTTTTGTTTTATTTGCTGCATCAAGCAATTTTATTTGCTGTTCTCTTTTTTCAGTTTCGTACACCACATTCATTTGTGCAATTTGTTGTACCTTCTCTGAGTTTAATAGTGAATCGGCAAGGCTGGTATGTAAAACGTAGTATTGATAAGCTTTGTAGTAATCGCCTTTTTGTGCGAAGGCATCGGAGAGTAGTTCTAAACATCTTGATACCCGGTATTGATCATTAATTTCAGTACCAATCTTCTTTGCTTTTTCTATATGATAGATACCTAATTCAGGTTGATGAATACCAACATATAAATTCCCTAAATTGAAATGAAGCATCGCCATCTCATTTGGCATTTCTAATTCGGTATAGGCTGTAATTGACTTTTTGAAGTAAGTAATAGCTTTACTTTTGTCGCCCAATTCATCGTAACATAATGCGATGTAATTATCGCCACTAGCTTTAAATACTGGGTTCTCTAGCTCCTCGTTTATTTTTTTTGCCTTTAAATAATAATATAAAGCAATTTTATTTTCACTTTGCTTAAAGTATAGATTGCCAAACTCAACATAGGTTTGGTAGAGTAGGGCAGTACTATTGTTTTTAATAAATATCGGTAA
>CAJBVG010000043.1 GCA_903958995.1 uncultured bacterium
AATAAGTTTGCAGAAGGAACCAATTTAAAAGGATGGCTATATACCATCATGAAAAACACCTTCATTAATAATTACAGAAGAATTACAAAAATAAATACGCTAGTTACTAAATCTGATGAAATTAGTTCTGCTAATTTATATTTCAGTTCATCAACGAATAACGCAGAAGGTAAATTTATTTTAGATGATGTAAGAAATGCAATGAACAATTTAGCTGATGATTACAAGGTACCATTCAACATGTATTTCGAAGGGTACAAATACCATGAGATAGCAGATTACCTTACTATTCCAATTGGTACTGTAAAAACAAGAATACACGTTGCTAGAAAGTTATTAAAAGGTCAGCTAAAAGCATACGAACGAAACGTAAAGAACACAAAGGTTGATGTTGATTCGATCTTTGAAGACTAAAAAAAATCCCGGTTCAACGACCGGGATTTTTTGTTTTATATCCTATTGTAAATAGATTGTAGTATAGTTCGAATTAATCAACATATTCCCTCCTCCACCTTTTCCTATCTTACCACTATAATCAGCGGTATTAGTATTCTGATTAGAGTTCTTTACATAATCCCTCAAATATTGATTGTTGTTCAACTTCATGTCACCAAATTTCAAGTGTGCAGAAAACTCTTGATTAGCAGATTCATCCAATTTCATATACACCGTACTAAAACTGGCATTGATTTTTAGAAATTCTATGCTCGATGATATTTGTCCGAAATCTGCATTACCTGCATACTTCAAGGTAACATCTGCCGACTTTCCGATATTATCTAAATCGAGGTTTGAAAATTCGATAGTTGCAATTAAGGTATTCACTTTACGAAGGTCTAGATCTCCATATTTTTGTGCGATACGTAAGTTATTCGCTTCTAAGATCATGGTTTTACCAAATGCATTTTGAATTTCTGCTTTGCCGATTTTATCGATATTCAGTTTCGAATATTTCGATTCGATAAATGCATTATCAATTTCATCAATTGAAGCAGAGCCAAAAGACACTTCGATACGTTTATCGTGACTACCTAGTAATTTACCAGCTTTAATATTTCCATAGTTTACTTGTAGTTGTATTGCACCAGACAAACTTGGTAAAAATACATTCCCGAACTTGTTAACGATATTAATATTTAACCATGCAGGCATCATAATTTGGTAATCCACATGTAATGATTGTTTTCCCGATCTAAAGTTGTTAGTTCTATAAATTGTTTTAAGATAAATAGATCCTCCAGCCTTGGTTTCGCTAAGCGATACATCATCTAACATCGATTGAGCTTTGCTATCTGTTTTAGCACTAGCACCGATAGTCATCTCTACTGATACTTCATTTTTATCCCAAGTATTAATAGTGACTTTGCCATATTCGTTTTCTAGGCTTAAGCGATCATTAACTGCCACAGCATATTGCTTAGTAATTTTTTTGTCGCGATCGAAATTTTGATCCTTCGCATTACTCGTTAAGCTTATGATGGATAAAATGAAAATACTACAGCTGAATTGGATTATTCGTTTCATTTTGTTGTGTTTTTAATTGGTTGATGATTTCTATTTGTTGATTTAAAATATTGACTTGCATTTGTAAATTTTCGATAACCGCTTGCAATACGATGTCTCTTTTATTAGCATCTTTTAATTGGGGTAATAAACCAGAGTAGTTTTGTTTTAACTCTGTGAGTTGTTTATCAAATTCATTTATTAATTCGGGATGCGCGTCACGATAACTATTTAACTCCGTCCTTTTTAACTCAATAAGCGAAGCAAATTGTACTTGCGCTTCTTTCACCTCATTAGGAATGGCACTTTGGGCAACAGTAGAATTTTTGCTATCAAATTTGTAATTAGCAATTAGCCATGTTCCCATTATAAATATCATAATGGATGCAGCAGCCATATATGGCTTCCAGGCGAAACTGCTCTTGTGTTTATGTAAGTTAGCATGGATGTTATTCCATAAAAGCTCTGAAGGAATTTCAGTATCAAATTCCTCCCTGTTTTGTTTAATGATATCTTCTAAACTTTTCATACTTATAATTCACTAATCAACACTTTTCTTAATTTTTCTTTTGCCCTTAAAAATTGACTCTTCGAAGTAGACTCTGTAATGTTTAACACTTGTGCAATCTCTACATGATCATACCCTTCAAGCAAATATAAACTCAGCACCACACGATATCCTTCTGGTAATTTTTCAATTCCCTTTTTAATCTTTTGTACTAAATCGCTTTGCTCCTCCAATAATTCAAAATCATATTCTGTATCTGCGAGGTTATCGAGTTCTACAGTATTGGTCATTTCAAACTTGCGTTTTCGCAACACCGTAATACTTCGATTTACCACGATACGTTTCAGCCAGGCTCCAAATGTAGCATCGCCTCTGTAATCGTTAATTTTAGTGAATACTTCTAGAAATGATTCTTGAAGAACATCTTCCGCTTCTGCTTGGTGAGCTACAATACGATAGGCCGTGTTATACATATTTCTTGCATAACGCTTATAAATTTCTTCTTGTGCAATGGAGTCTCCCGACTTACATCGCTCAATTAGATATTCGTGTATATCGAATGATTGTCCCAAATTTTACTAAATGCAACTGAAAGACGAATGAGAAAATGAAGGGTTGCATGAACCCTCAATAAATTTATAAAATATTTACTTCTCTTTCTAAAGATACTCCAAAACGCTCAAATACGCTTTGAATGATGAGTGCGGAAAAGTCATAGATTTCTTTTCCTGTAGCATCTCCATGGTTTACAATAACTAGCGCTTGGTTTTTCCATGTGCCTACATGTCCGATTTGCTTGCCTTTCCAACCACACTGTTCAATTAACCAGCCTGCCGCAAGTTTTACTCTACCATCTGATGCAGGGAAGTTCACAATCGTAGGATGCTTACTAATTAACTCATCAAATTGAGATTTTTCGATGATTGGATTTTTAAAGAATGACCCAGAATTACCAATGGTAGAAGGATCAGGTAATTTGCTTACGCGTATTTCGGAAACTACATCAGCAACATTTCGCAAACTTGGATTTGTAATTCCACGTTTATTAAGTTCTTCTTCAATAGCACCGTAATGTAATTTTAGTGAAGGTATTTTAGAAAGTTTAAAGGTTACTGATACAATGATGTATTCCCCTTTACAGTCGTTTTTAAATATGCTTTCTCGATAAGCGAATTTGCATTCGGCATTCGTGAATTTTTGTATGCTAGCAGATGCAAGATGAAAAGCTTCTACTTCTACAATGGTATCTTTTACTTCAACACCGTATGCTCCTATGTTTTGAATTGGACAAGC
>CAJBVG010000044.1 GCA_903958995.1 uncultured bacterium
CAATGGGAATTGATTAGTGATGTAGCCTCTAAGCTCAATCCTAAGGTATTTACTTTGTTGATTTCGCTTGTTACTACTGCACTACTATTTTTCTGTGTTGCTTTGTCTTCTAAACTATGTTGGTAGGATACGCTCGCATTTACTGTTTGTATTAATTTCTTATTAGTGACTAAAGAGTATTTGATGTAATTCAATTGGTGCGATTGCAAATTAATTTGATTTTTTTTGTAATTCTCCAATTCCATTTTATAATAGAATGGAATATCATGTTGGAACATTCCTCTGCTACCAATAGTTAATTTCGATGATGAACTTAAGGCAATCTTCGTATTCAGGAAGTACGATTTCTCGTTGTATCCTGATGGGGCTTGTTTCCCTGTGGTATCCCCACCATATAAATCACCAAACTTCCTAGCTGTAAATCCTACTATCGTTGATATTTTTTTGCTCGTATAACTAATCTCAGTGTGTAAGGAATTCTCCATGTTTTGAGAAACCGATTTTAAGGCTGTATTAGCGTTGAACTTCGGCTTGTCATTACTTAGTTCAATTTCCTTTGAGAATAGCTGTATAACGCCGCTTAATGCGTCGGAGCCGTATTGAACCGAACCATTACCTTTTAGTACTTCAACTTTCCCTACCGAATAGTAATCGATAGTATTTAAATATTGATTGGGTCCGTACCTAAACGTAGAGTTGTTTAAACGGATACCATCAATTAAAATTAAATTCTGATTACCGGTGAGACCTCTAATAAATGCTGAGCCCCCAGCGTGATTTGTTTTTTGAATAAACACACCCGAAGTATTACTTAATGCCTCGGGTATAGTTCTTACTCCAGTTTTTTCTTCTTTTATTAAATTAAATACACTAGTGGAGTAGGGTAAGGATTTTCTTACTTGTTTTACTCTTAATGCACTAATGATAACGGTATCTGTTGTTCTTACATCTTGTGCATAAATGGTAGAAGTAAGAAATAACAAGGATATACAAATGCTCCCAAAAACAATTTTCATTATTTATCTTTTTTCAAACTAACCATTAAGAAAGCACTTCGTTTTGGTGCTGGCATTTCCGAATTTTCTCCTCTTACCGCTTGCCAAATAATTTTATTAAATTCTAAATCTGGTGCGCGGTCTTCTTTCGTAAAATCAAATGATTCACTCATTTTTGAATTTGCCGAGGTTACTGTATTAATATCATTTAAATTGATGTTTGGTTTAATCGATACAAATGGTTTCTTGTCAGCTGTTTTATTAAAGCATCTCCACATTGGTTCTGCTGCAGCGTCATACTGACTCATTGGAGGCATTCCCAAAATCAACTCAATTGTTCTTAACATTCCTGAAGTAGAATACATGGTATGATCTACATATCCTCTTTTTACATAACCTCCAGCAACGTAAGCTGTAGAACGGTGTGCATCCACATGGTCGGGTCCGTTTTGTGCATCGTCTTCTAAAATAAATACTGCCGAACTATCCCAAATGCTACTCTTACTTAAGTATTCAATAAATAAACCAACGGCATAGTCGTTATCTGCAACGTGTGCAAATGGTGTTTTTCTACCTGTACTTAATCCTTCCGTATGGTCATTAATAAAACGTAAGGTATTTAATTGTGGAACTTGGTTGATGGCTAATAAAGAATCGAAATCATGTTTCCATTGTTTAAATCGTGTAGTATCTGGAACACTCTCATCCCAGCTTGTAAACGTTTTGCAAATTTTGCCTTCAAGTACTGGAATGTTTGCTTTGTAATCATCTGCAAATTCTCCATACGAACGGAATGTAATGCCTGCACGTAAGCAATGATCCCAAATGAAACCTCCTTTTGGATGTGCTACTTTCTTTTGACCTTCAAAATCATATGTTCCACCACGTCCACCATAACTTGTTGGCCAATTCTTTTCTGTATAATCATTTGCATAAGCTGCAGTACTCCAGTTATGTCCATCAGCACTTACTTCTGCATCTACATAAAAATTATCTAACAAAACAAATTGCTCGCAAACTGCATGTTGGTTTGGTGTATATTTTCTACCAAAAAGTAAAAGCGAAGTATCACCATTTCCACCTGGCAGATCAGATAATACTTGATCGTAGGTGCGGTTTTCTTTTACAATATAAAACACATGTTTGATAGGAGATTTATCGCCAACTTTCATTGGTATTGGATTACCAATTTCACCATTCGCTTCTAACTCTTTCTCTTTTGTATAAGGAGTATTCTCATATACAGTTTTTGTTAAGCTGCTTAATTTTTTAGCGTTAGGTACCGGGAAAACCGATAAGGTTCCTTTAAATAATCCACCAATGTATTGAATGTCTTCTCTTCTAATCGTATCTCCTTTTTGGTAAATTACTTCCTCATATTTCATAGTAGGAGCGGGGCCCTTTGGATTTGCCAATGAGGTTAATCCTTTTGCATTACTTACATATATTTTTTTGTTGATTACTTTAACATTCGTTGGGTACCATCCCACAGGAATGAATCCTAATCCTTTGCTAAATCCTTTATCTTGCACATTAAATACAGACAAACAATTGTTACTTGCGTTCGCAACATATAATTGTTTTTCATCTTCAGATAAGGCTAAACCATTGGTACTAGAACCGTTTGGAGCATTTGGATATAAAGCAGCATTTAATACTTCCACAATTTTTAATGATTGAGTATTCACAACAGTAACACTGTTGTCATTAGAATTTGCTACATATAAATATTGGCCATCTTTTGTTAAAAGCAATTCATTTGGATTGTCGCCTACAGCAAGTTTAGTAATTACTTTTTTCGATTCGGTATTGTAAATTAACAAACGATCAGCACCCCATAAAGTAATGTATAATGTTTTTTTATCCTTACTTAAAATACAGCTGTATGCTTCAGATTCTAATGGGAAACGTGTTGATTTTTTAGTGATTAAATCAACAGTATATAAACTATTATCTTCTTTTGTCACCACATACATGATGTTCTTTTCTTCATCTAAACATAAGCCCGCTGGAGAAATTTTCACAGGCCATGGTTTGCCTAAATAGATACTGTCTACTAGTTTTAAATTTCTTTTGCTAACATCATATTTCAAAATTCGATTGTCGTTTCCACCTGATGCGTATAAAAAGTTATTATCACTTGTAAACGCTAATCCATACCAGCTTTTTTCTATATTAATTTTTGCCAGTTGTGTATCTGCTTTGGTATCGAATAACTGAATAGATTGATAGCTCTGTCCGTTGTTCGTTACCGCTAACATTGATTTATCTGCCGATACCACAATATTTAATGGTAAATCTCCCAAGGGTAATTGTTTACCAATCGGACTTAAAGTCCAACCATTAGGAAGTACAGTTTTTGTAGTTTGTAAAAATGCTTCTTGCCCAATAAATAATAGAGCAATGAGTACGATATATTTTTTCATGATTATTTATTTCCTTTATAATGATTCTTACGTATTTCTCCGGCATCATCCATATCCGGACCTTTTTGGATTTTCTTCCAATCTAAGGTTTTATTGTATTTCTTCATAGCTAAATCCCAATCAAACACACGTTTATCTGGGAATTCAAAGTCGTACGGACTAAAATCAGGCGTAGTCGTAAACACATCTGAAACAAGAGAAGCCGTGATATCATATTGATTCACGTATGGAATTGCAAATACCGGTTAAATTGACCACCTCAATCCGGTCCAAATTGACCACCGATTTCAAAGGGAAGATTTTATTTTTCTGCTGCAATCTTGCCGCTAAGAATCAATATAGGAATGTAAATTTGTAGTTGAATTTACAATTTCGTTTAAGATTTAATTTCTCAGAAAGCTCTCCTTTGCTACCACTCTTGCTACCGAAACCCTTATAAACGAAAAAAACCACTCATTTCTGAGTGGTTTCTCGTGATCCCGCTGGGACTCGAACCCAGGACCCCAACATTAAAAGTGTTATGCTCTACCAGCTGAGCTACGAAATCATTTCCTTCCTTAAAAGGTCTGCAAATGTACAATTTTAATTATACAATGCAAATGCTTGCCTATAAAATTTGTTAACTTCTTGTTAAATTCTTAGTTATCAACACCTTTTTTTACGAGTTACGAGCTACGAGCTACTAATTACTAGTCACCATTCACCAATTACCATTCACCAATTACCATTCACCAGTTACCATCCCGATAGCTATCGGGAACTAGCTACCAGTTACCAACCTCTTCGTATCCACCGCAATAATCGTCGATCGTTCAAAGGCCTTGGTATCCGTAAATAAGCAACGGTACGTTAATGCGTCTTCCCAAGCGTTGCACCGGTCGATTCGTGTAAGGCTCTCATCTTCGGATTAAAGTCGCCAACCCACGATAATTCTACTTCTTTGTAATGCTTTGTTTTCTCTACCTCTTTCTTAGCACTCATAATAAGTGCCGATTCTAAGCCGAGTTTCTGATAAGCAGGTTTAACGCCCATAATCACCACACGTAAGCGATCAATCGTTCCTCTCCAACGGTGGTAAGCAAACTTGAGCTTCGCCCAAAGGTTTGTTTTGCCGTGCATGTGCTTAATGATTTGATTCACGTCCGGAATACATACCATAAAAGCCGCAGGGTCGTCGTTTATGTAGCCGAACCATATAAAGCGCTCATCTAGGAAGTCTTTCATCTTAGCGAGGCTCTCTTGCACAGTGATGTCGTCCATCGGACTAAAATTCTCGTGAAATTGCCAAGCGTTGTTGTAGATGTTCTGAAAGTCTTTTGAATATTTTTCTATCTGCGCAAGTTTAAAATGCTCAAATCGGTAGCCTTCTTTTTTCGATACCCATTCGGCAATCTTTGCAAATCGCTCGGGCATGGGTTTCGTTAAATCCAAGTGATTCGATACTTGCTCGAAATAGGTGCTAAATCCGTACGACTCGAAGAACTCTTGGTAGTAGGGTGGGTTGTAATTCATCCCAATAGCGGGATGCGTAAATCCGTAGATTAACAATCCCCAGAAATTATCATTCTCCCCAAAATTAATGGGCCCATCCATGGCTTCCATACCATTGGCTTGTAACCAATTTCTGCAAGTATCCATTAATAAATTGGACGCTGCCTTATCGTTAATGCATTCAAAAAATCCCATTCCACCAGTGGCCTGTTGGAAGGTATGCGCTTTCTTATCGTTAATAAATGCAGCTACTCTTCCAATTGTTTCCCCAGCATCGTTTTGTAAAATCCAACGGATGGCTTTACCATGTGCATGGAAAGAATTGGTTTTAGGATTAAAGATGTTTTCTATTTCGATGTCGAGCGGACGAACATAATTCGTGTCGTTTTTATAAATGTCCTCTACAATATCTAAAAATTGCTGACGAGTTGAGGAATCAATGACTTCAATAATTTTCATTTGGAAATATTACTTAAGCTTTTCTTTTGTAATCGATAAACTGATAATTGTATTGATGTTTCTCATCAATCTTATGTTCTTCTGAATGCACCAATTGCCAATGGTTTTCATCGATGTTCGTGAAAAA
>CAJBVG010000045.1 GCA_903958995.1 uncultured bacterium
GAAATTGAACTTGGATTACCTGTTGAAGAATTTTTATACTCAGAAAATTATTGCGGTGGAATTAAAAATGGTAAGCGTTTAAAAGCGGTAGTTGCTGGAGGATCTTCAGTTCCTATTTTGCCTGCTAACCTATTTATGAAAACAGCAACCGGCGAAAATAGATTAATGAGCTACGAGTCCTTATCTGAAGGTGGTTTCGTAAGTGGTACAATGTTAGGTTCAGGTGGATTTATTGTATATGATGAAGATTCATGTATCGTAAGAAACACTTGGAACTTCTCACGTTTTTATCACCATGAATCATGCGGACAATGTTCTCCTTGCAGAGAAGGTACGGGATGGATGGAGAAAATTTTACATCGACTAGAAAATGGTCATGGTAAAATGAGCGACATTGATTTGTTAGTAGAGGTGTCTAAAAAAATTGAAGGAAATACTATTTGTCCTTTAGGTGACGCAGCAGCATGGCCGGTAGCCAGTGCTATTCGTCATTTCCGTGAGGAATTTGAATGGCATGTAAACGAACCGAATGCAAGTCAGACTAGAAATTTTGGTTTGTTAGCATCTCATGAAGTGAGTATCGGGTACTGAGTATCGGGTATCGAGATAAATTGAATGAAGAATTAAAAAATTAAGAGTTATTAGCACAGAGAAATGTTTCTCAATACTAACATCTCAATACTTAAATACTAATTAAAGATGGCTGATAAAATGAAAGTGACCATCGACGGTCATTCCATCGAAGTAGAAGCAGGAACAACGATCTTAAACGCCGCTCGTATGATTGGTGGAGATTTAGTTCCGCCTGCTATGTGTTATTACTCAAAGCTAAAAGGCAGTGGTGGTAAATGCCGTACTTGTTTAGTGAAGGTAAGCAAGGGTTCTGAAAAAGATCCTCGCCCTATGCCGAAACTAATGGCTTCTTGCCAAACGCAAGTAATGGACGGAATGGAAGTAGAAAGTAAAACTTCTCCTGAAGTTATTGAAGCACGTAAAGGTGTTGTGGAAATGTTGTTAATCAATCACCCATTAGATTGCCCAGTTTGTGATCAAGCAGGAGAATGTGATTTGCAAAATTTATCATTCGACCATGGTGCTGCTAATACTCGTTATGAATTTGATCGTAGAAAATTTGACCGTATAGATATTGGTGACAAAATTCAGTTGCACATGAATCGTTGCATACTATGTTACCGTTGTGTTTATACTGCTGATCAAATTACAGATAATCGTGTACACGGAATTATTAACCGAGGAGAGAAAGCAGAAATTTCAACCTATATACAAAACGCTATTGAAAATGATTTTTCAGGAAACGTTATTGATGTTTGTCCAGTTGGAGCATTAACCGATAAAACATTCCGATTTAAAAATCGTGTATGGTTTACAAAACCAGTTGATGCACATCGCGATTGTGATAATCCAAAATGTAAAGGCAAAGTTGTGCTTTGGTATAAAGGAGAAGATGTACTTCGTGTAACAGGAAGAAAAGATAAATACGGAGAGGTAGAAGATTTTATTTGTAACACTTGTCGATTTGATAAAAAACAAACATCAGATTGGACAATTGAAGGACCACGTCAAATTGAAGACACTTCAGTAATTTCTTCAAACCATTACGAGATGGCGCATCCACTTCCAGTTGTAGAAAAAAACCCTGCATTAATGGAAGCGAATAAAAAAATGTTTACAAAGAATAGAAAATAAGAATTGAGATATGAGTATTGAGAAACACAATACATTTTTAATAGTTCAATTCTAAGTACAAAGTATATGGATATTTATTTTATCATTGAAAAACTAGTATTAATCTCAGCCATATTAGGTGTGAGTTTAGTAATAGCTATGTACACCACTTTGGCCGAGCGTAAGTTCGCAGGTTTTTTCCAAGACAGAGTTGGTCCGAATAGAGCAGGTCCTTTTGGATTATTGCAACCATTAGCGGATGGAGTAAAATTATTTACGAAAGAAGAAATTATTCCTACACACGCGAGTAAATTTTTATTTGTGTTAGGTCCATCATTAAGTATGTTCACTGCTTGTATTACATCAGCAGTAATTCCTTGGGGTGCAGATGTTGCGATGTTTGGCAGAACGATTGCGTTACAAGTTGCCGACATTAACGTAGGTATCTTATATATTTTTGGTGTAGTATCATTAGGAGTATATGGAATTATGATTGGTGGATGGGCATCTAATAATAAGTTCTCTTTATTAGGAGCAGTTCGTTCAGCATCACAAAATATCTCTTATGAAATTGCGATGGGTTTATCGATCATCGCTTTGTTGATGGTAACTGGTTCATTGAGTTTAAAAGATATTGCTCAACAACAATCAGGAATGCATTGGAATGTATTTTACCA
>CAJBVG010000046.1 GCA_903958995.1 uncultured bacterium
GAGTTGGGAGCTGGATTATTTCAGGCGGTATTAGTTGTTAATGGATTAAAAATAGATACACGAAAATTTATAAGCACAAAACGATAATATATGAAGATGAAAACGAAATCAATTTCTATTCTACTGATGTTTATTTTCCTTTATGGTAAAGGGTTTGCTCAAGTACGAGCGAATGATTCTGTTTTAATAAAAACTCGAATACTGAGTACTTCCTTGTTTAATTATATCCCCAACCAATTTAACGCAGGGAAAGCAAACCTTTCGTATGAATTGACAACGCAAGGGATGAATTCCTTAAAACTAACGGGTGGATATATCTATTCCTATGGTTTCCCGAATACCTCGTATGTTCAGATAAAATCAGAAAATTGCTCAGGTATTTCAGTGGAGATAGAACGTAAGCATTATTTGAAAAGAAAGAAATTGATTCAGCCACTTAACTTGATTTTGTGGCCACAGTTATTTCAATTTCATGCAGCCGACAGTAGTATTTCTGGGTACTATTTTTCAACCTCATTTTCTACTCAATTTGCACGAATTAAAATGAATGATGATTTTGTTGGTTATATCGATGATATACCTTATCCAAATGCTATTCATTACACCACCGTACGTTATGATGTTGATCGTATTGCTTATGCCTTTAATGTAAAGATGGGGTACAACTGTATAAAATCGAATCGTTTTACAGTGGATTATGCTCTAGGTTTAGGCGTTCAATTTATCAGCAGTATTAATAATTTGAATCCTAAATACACACCCAATGATATTAAAGAGCAAGTGAATTTCAATACAAGGATGTTTAATGGAAGTAGTGGCTTATTTCCAAGTTTTATTTATCAACTTAATATAGGATTTTGCTTATAAAAGTCTATTTTTCTTTTAACTCAAAAATAGAAAGGAAGTACAAAGGTTTCCCTTCGGTCTCAAACGACTCAGGGAAACCAATTCCTCCGAGGTTATAGCAAATTACAAGTTGGTTGTTTTCGATTTTATAAATGGCGGTAAAATGCCTGCCTTTATTCACACCTTCTTTCCCGTAGATATCAATTTTATTTTTCCTGACCGATATTTTCCCTCTATCCATACTTTCAGCTTCTACCACATAAGTAGAATCGCGAATAATCATTTTTTGCTTTGCATAATAAGCTTTTGGCAAGACATTTCCAGCTAGTACTTGCTTTACTGGAACCCATGTTCCATTCAGTTTTTTAGAGCCTGTACCTATCTTAGGTTGCGTTGCACAAGCGATTGTGAATACTAAAAGTATGAAAACGAATAATGGTCTCATTTATATTTATTAATGGGATAAATGTAAGAAAATCCGATTAATTAATTATTATCGAAGAACAAAAGCAAGCAAATACAAGAGATACTCCGCAAAGAAGAACCACCAAAAGCGTTGGTAGTATTTCTTTATTGATGTATGAAGATTTAAATTAATGCTTAATGTATTCAATAGGAATAACAGTAATAAGAGTATGTGTCCGTAAAATAGAATACCTTCTTTTATGGAACTAAGAATACTAAACACATAGGCTAAACCCACGAGTATATTCCCAGCAATTAGTACTTGTTTGGGAGAAAAGGTTAAGGCTAATGTTTTGATGTTAAATTTTGAATCACCTTCCATATCCGAAAGATCCTTAAACCAAGAAATGACAATACTAAAGGCAATGACAAAGAGCGTAAGAATGCGGATATCATGCGGCATTGCAACTACACCATTGAGCACATAATTAAATACTAAAAATCCACCCGCATTTAACAAAACTCCACGAACCGTTGATATGGCAAGTGCAGCCGTAACATGATGTTTCTTCAAATAGAATGGAGGCATAGAGTATGCCCATCCAATAAAGGTGGATAAGGCCACAATGCCGAATAAATATGGACTAATATACAGTGCAAAGGATAAGCTGAAGAAAAGCGAAATACCTACAATTCTCTTAGCAAGCTGTAGGGTTAAAATCCCTGCAGGTATTGGTAAGTAGGGCTTATTGATTTTATCAATTTCTACATCTTGAACTTGATTGATGCCCACAATAAATACGTTACAAGTGATACCTACCACTAATGATAAAAGCAAAAGGGAGACATTAATCACCTCTGTTGATTGATGCGCATACAGGTACAAAGTAGTAATGCTGATTACACTACCGATGATGGTATGAGGCCTACTAAATTTCCAAATGACGAGTGGTAGTTTCATTTATTTTACTTCAATAACAACTAAAGAGCTTAATCGTTTTTTTAAATGATAAACATCAATTCCTGCTGGAAGGATTTGTTGGTATTGTTTAAGGGAACGAGATTTTAACACCGATACTACACCATCATATGTAATGCTGATCAAGTTAATAGGGATAATATATGTGAAAAAAAGTCGAGATAAAGAGAATGGTCTGATAAACGGAGTAATAAATAGATTAAGCACAAGAGTAAGCGCACAAACCTTTAGTATAAAAAGAAAGTTTGGCTCAAGAATTTCTACAAAATAGGCTTTAGCACCCGATGCTTTAATGTTAGTAAGGATGGAAATCTTCTCCTCATCCGTAAAATGATGTAAGGCATTAAACATGGTATAGCATTGGCCTTTTTCGAAAGACATGTTTAGTACATCCAGCTCTTGAATTGTAGAAGAACTAGGAAATTTATCGGATAATGTTAATGAGGAAAAACGAGCACTCTCTTTAAATATCGTAAGGGCGGGTTCTCCACTGCCCGAACATAAATCGAACATCGGCATTGAAGTATTTTCCTTTTTTTGCAAGTGTTGTATAAAAACATCGTAGAAATTAAACTTCGTCACTACATAACCGATAAAATCCATTTGGAATCTTCGGAACACTGCAGGAAACCAAGCATAATCTTCGAGCTCTTTCAATTTTACAATTTTGGTATTATGCTAATATCATCATATTAAATTAATATGTTCAGGCTAAACTTCAAAATGTCGAATTGTCGAATTTGTCGAACTGTCGAATTGTCGAAGGGTCGAAAATTAGAACAAACTTGCCGAAGAACCCTTAATATCGAATATTGATATTTTAAAGAAGAATCGGTGAGATGAACTAAGTAGAAAGCAGTCATTGAAAGCCGTTATTCTGAAGTGGATTATGGCAATGAAGGAACTTGCTTATTAGACTTTAAAATGCTACTATTCAAAAAAAAAGAAATCCCTTGTCCCAACTCTATTAACAAACTCTTAACTCGATTTTTTCGAAAATTCGATTAACTTTGTCCAACAAACAACATTTAGCATGCAAAAGCATAATTTTGGTGCAGGTCCCTGCATATTACCGAAAGAAGTTTTCGAAGAAGCAGCACAAGCTGTATTATCATGGGGAAACACAGGTTTATCCATCCTAGAAATCTCTCACAGAACTCCCGAATTTGAAGCCGTTGTCGAAGAATCTTGCCAGCTGATTAAGGATTTAATGGGTGTGCCGGAGAACTACAAAGTGATCTTCGTTCAAGGTGGCGCAAGTCAGCAGTTTGGTATGATTCCAATGAACCTACTTAACGAGAACGAAAGTGCAGCCTATTTAGATACTGGTGTTTGGGCAAATAAGGCTTTAAAAGAGGCTAAGTTGTTCGGAAATGCTACCGCAATTGCTAGCTCAAAAGACGCTAACTATACTTTTATTCCAAAAGACTATATCATCCCTACGGATGCTAAATATTTCCACTGCACGTCTAATAATACCATTTATGGTACTCAGATGCAGTCGTTCCCTAAATCACCTATTCCAATGGTATGCGATATGTCATCAGACATTTTAAGTCGTGTGGTGAATGTTGCTGATTTCGACATGATTTATGCAGGTGCTCAAAAGAATATTGGTCCTGCCGGAAATACCGTTGTTATTATTAACGAAGACATTTTAGGAAAAGTAGATCGTAAAATTAGCTCGATGTTGGATTATAAAATCCATATTGAAGGAGGTTCGATGTACAATACACCTCCTGTATTTGCTATTTATGTAGCCATGTTAAATTTACGTTGGTTGAAAAAACAAGGTGGGGTAGTAGAGATGGAGCGTAGAAATAACGAGAAGGCTGCATTATTATACAATGAGATTGATCGCAACAGCATGTTCAAAGGAACTTGCGAAATAGTAGATCGCTCACATATGAATGTTTGCTTCGTAATGCACGATGCTACTAAAGAAAAAGAATTCTTAAAAGCAGCAGAAGCAGCAGGTTGCATCGGCTTAAAAGGTCACCGTAGTGTGGGTGGTTTCAGAGCGTCGATGTACAATGCCTTACCACTAGCTAGCGTACAGGTTTTAGTGGATGTGATGGCAGAATTCGAAATTAGGAATTAAAAATTTGCTTTATTGAGTTTCTCAATACTCAATACTCAATACTCAATACTTACAACTATGAAAATACTTGCAAACGACGGAATAGATCCTGTTGGAAAGAAAATGTTAGAAGATGCTGGATTTACAGTGGATACACAAAACATCCCTCAAGATCATTTGGCATCGCGACTTAATGAATACGATGCTTTAACCGTTCGTTCGGCAACAAAAGTTCGTAAAGAACTATTGGATGCTTGTCCGAATATTAAGTTAATTGGTAGAGGTGGAGTAGGCATGGATAATATCGATGTTGATTACGCTCGCTCAAAAGGTATTGCAGTAATTAATACTCCTGCAGCTTCATCACTTTCTGTAGCAGAATTAGTTTTTGCTCATTTATTTTCAGGTGTTCGTTTCTTAGAACAAGCTAATCGCGATATGCCAGTGAAAGGCGATACTGCCTTTAATGATTTGAAGAAAAATTACGCAAAAGGAATTGAGCTTCGTGGTAAAACCCTTGGTGTGCTTGGCTTTGGTAGAATTGGTAGAGAAGCAGCGAAGATGGCCATTGGTTTAGGCATGAATGTTTTAGCCTTTGATATTTTCGATTTCAATTCAGAAGTAGAATTGGTTTTTGCCGACGAACAGAAAATGAAATTTAAAGTAAGTTCAGTTAGTAAAGAATACATATTGAAGAATGCTGATTTTATTACGCTTCACGTTCCTGCAGTAGATGGTAAGCCGGTTATTGGTGCAGATGAATTTGCAATGATGAAGAAAGGTGCAGCCATTGTAAATTGTGCTCGTGGTGGTGTAATTGATGAAGCGGCTTTAATCAATGCCTTAGATTCAGGTCATTTAGCCTTTGCTGGATTAGATGTTTTCGATAACGAACCAACTCCGTCTAAAGCCATCTTATCGCATGCTAAAATTTCTCTTAGTCCGCACATTGGCGCTTCAACAAACGAAGCTCAAGAACGTATAGGAGTGGAATTAGCACAACGCATGATAGAGGAATTAAGCAAAGCATAAAATGCCGAGGATTAAAGCATTTAAAGGGATTCGTCCGGCTGCCGATAAAACATTGCAAGTGGTTGTAAAACCATTTGATCAGTTTTATACGGAACCGGCTAAACAAATTCTACAAAATAATCCCATCTCTTTTTTACATACCATCGAACCTCTTATCGATAATCCGTTTATGCGTGGTTCTCGCGAAGAATTGATTTTCAAAAAGGCAAAAGAATTTTTTGAAGATTTTATTGATGATAAAGTTTTATTGAGTGATGATAAAGAAGCGATTTACATTTACCGCACGCTCAACAAAGGACAATGGCAAACTGGGATTTGGTGTATTACTGCTATTGATGATTATTTAGACAATACCCTTCGCAAACACGAGCATACACGTGCCGATCGTGAAAAGGATTTAATAGAATATTTAGATAATACTGGAATCGACGCAAACCCTGTGCTAGTAACCTATTCAGGGACACCTGCACTCGAAAAAATTATTCAAGATAAAGTTAAAGAAACACCCTTAGTTGATTTTTTTGCGGATGAGCAACAACATCAACTATGGAAGATAGATGATGAGGAAACGATTAAAACGATGGTGAGTGAATTTGCACGCTTACCGGAGTCGTATATCGCCGATGGGCATCATCGTGCAGCAGCGGCTTCCTTAGCGGGTATTCAACGAAGAAAAAATAATTTAAAGCATCGTGGTCACGAAGACTATAATTTCTTCAGTACTTTGTATTTTAGTTTTGATCAACTAATAGTGTTTGAATTCCAACGTTTGGTAAAAGATTTAAATGGTTTATCGGAATTGGAATTTCTATATACATTGAAAAAAACGTTTGAGATTACAGAAACAAACACTCCGAAACCCTCATCACCACACGCTTTCCACTTATACCTCGATAAAAAATGGTATGAATTGAAAATACCAGTACGATTATTAGAAGTGAAAGATCCTGTTGCAAAATTAGATGTGAGCATACTCCAACACGAAATACTAAGTCCGATTTTAGGGATTGAAGATCCTCGTAGAGATAAGCGCATCAAGTTTGTTGGTGGGCCAACTCCAATAGAACAAATTGTTGCATTGGTGGATAGTGGAGAAATGAAACTTGCGTTTATTTTATACCCTACATCTATAGATGAATTAATCGCAGTAGCCGATAATGGAAGTGTAATGCCACCGAAGTCAACTTGGTTTGAACCCAAGCTACACTGTGGTTTATTGATTCATAAAGTAGAGTAATTTATTCTCCTTCTTCCTCGAAGAAATCGATTAAGGCATTGAAATAATATTCATCCCAACCATGCATCATGTCTTCATAGTCATCATCCGGAATGTTTGTATGCGTTAGTTCTACCGAAGTACTACCTGCTCTTTTACCATCATGCAATTTAATAGTCACGATAGAATCGTCGGTAATTCCTTCGAAGTACCAGTTTTGAACAATCTTTTTATTCTCTTCAAATTCAACATTCTTACCACAGATATCACCATCCCATAAAGAGAATTCAGAATTAGGTACTGTACTCATTTCTGCAGGCGAGCCAGTCCATAAGGCAATAGTATTTGGGTTGGTAAGTGCTAAATACACTTGGTCCGGACTAGTAGGTAATTCGTAGTATTTCTTGAATGTTTTCATAGGGTTAGAGTTCGTAAACAGTTCCTTTTTTCGCAATTTCAGCATTAATTCCCATTAATTCAACATTGGCTTGCAAAGCGGTCATGGATTCTTTCTCTCCGTGCACGAGGAACACTTTTTTAAGTTTCTTTTTTGCAGCATTAATGTAATTGATAAGTCCTTCATGGTCGGCATGGGCGCTAAACAAATCGGTTTGATGGATGCTGGCGAATACCGATAAATCACGACCATTTATTTTTACAATTGGAGTACCGTCTAATAATCGTCGGCCTAAAGTACCCTTCGCACAATACCCAATGAAGAAAATGGTAGCGTAATAATTCTGTATGTTGTTGTATAAATGATCTTGAATTCTTCCACCTTCTAACATTCCTGCTGAAGAAATAATAATGCAGGGTTCGAAGTAATTTGAAATCTGCTTGCTTTCTTTTAAGGTCTCTACATATTTCAATCCATCAAATTCAAATTGATCTCCGAATTTTTGAAAGAACGATTGAGCTTCTTCATTCAATAAAGAATGATGTTTGCGATACACTTCTGTCCCACCCATTCCTAAAGGACTATCCACAAAAACATCTACTCTCGGAAGTTTTTTATCATTAAAAATTTTATGCAGAGAATACACAAGCGCTTGAGTTCTACCAATACTAAATGCTGGTATAATTAAACGACCAGGTTGCTTGATGCAAGTGTTTTCAATCTGTTCAATTAATACTTCTTCTATCGTTCTATTGGTGGTATGTAATCGTCCGCCATAAGTCGATTCACAAATCATGTAATCGCAATCGCTAATGTATTTAGGGTCGCTTAGAATGGGGTAATTTTTTCGTCCAATATCACCACTGAATACAATGGTTTTCACTTCACCATTCTCAGTAATTTTTAGTTCAATGGCTGCGGCACCGAGTAAGTGACCATTAGGAATAAATTGTATTTGCACATCCGAACGAATTTCAAAAGATTGTTCGAAAGGGATGGTTACAAAACGATCCATAGTATCCATCACATGTTTGTGAAGATATAGCGGACGGTTTTGGAACTCTTGAAAGCTTCTTTTTTTAGAATGATTTTTTTTCTTTTTAGCGCGTTCCATAAAAACATTTACGGAATCACTCAGTAATAAATTGGCTAAATCTCTTGTCGCTGCAGTACAGAGTATTTGTCCGGAGTACCCATGTTTTACTATGGTAGGCAAGTTTCCACTATGATCAATGTGTGCATGAGTTAAAAGAATAACATCAATGTCTTCTACATCAAAAGGGAAGTGATCGTTGTCGTATGATTTTTTATTGTTATCATAATCTAAACCACAATCGATTAGAATTTTGTAGCCATCATGCAATTCGAGCATGTGCATACTTCCTGTAACTTGTTCAGCGGCACCCCAACTTATAAACTTCATTCGGCGATGGTTTCTTGTAATTGCAATTGACTTAAATAACGATATAAGCCCGATTCGTTATTCATTAATTCTTGATGAGTACCGGTTTCTTTTACTATACCTTCATCGATTACGATGATTTGATCTGCTTCTCTAATGGTTGATAAGCGATGCGCAATGATGATAGAAGTTCTTCCACTCATTAATATTTGCAAAGCTTCTTGCACCAAACGCTCTGATTCAGAATCAAGGCTACTCGTTGCTTCATCTAAAATTAAAATCGCAGGATTTTTAAGCAATGCTCTAGCAATAGCAATACGTTGACGTTGACCGCCCGATAATTTTATTCCACGTTCACCAACTACGGTTTCATAACCTTCGGGGAACGACATAATGAAATCGTGAGCGTTCGCTTGACGAGCAGCAGTAATAAGTTCATCATTACTAGCATCAATTTTTCCGTAACAAATATTTTCACGAATGCTGCCACCAAAGAGTAAAACATCTTGAGGAACTATGGCAATTTGATTACGTATATCAGATAATGAGTACTCAGCTGCATTCACATCATCGAAAGTAATACTACCCGAATCTGGAGTGTAGAAACGTAAGAGGAGAGAAGCGATGGTAGATTTACCTGCTCCGCTTTGCCCAACAATAGCTACCTTCTCGCCAATGTTTGCAGTAAAGCTTAATCCTTTTAAAACTTCAATTTCTATACGCGTTGGGTAGGCAAACTGTATGTTGTTGAATTCTATTTTACCATTAATTTTTTTGTCGATAATTCCTTGTCGAACATCTAAACTGATGTCTTCATTTTTCTCATCTAATAATTCAATAACACGTTCGGTTGCACCAACTGTTTTTTGTAGTTGAGAATATAAATCGGCAAAGCTACCCATGGCAGCACCAACGTAAGTGGCATATAAAATAAAGGTTGTTAATTCACCAACGGTAATGTCTCCTTTTTGTACAAGTGTAGAACCGTACCATACTACGATTACAATAGAGCCAAATAAACAGAAGATGATAAAGGCAGAAAATGCACCACGGAATTTTGCTCCTTTAAGTGCGTACTTAATTACCTCGTTCATTGATTTCTTATATCGCAAAGTCTCGTAAGCCTCATTTACAAAGGCTTTCACGTTGCTTATGCCTTGTAAGGTTTCTTCAACAATTACGTTTGATTCGGCTAATTGATCTTGTGATTTACGTGCAATACCACGGATGTATTTACCAAAAACTACGGCAACACCTATGAGTACTGGGAAAATAGCCAACATCATTAAAGTTAATTTTACCGACACTAAACTTAGAGCGATAATACCACCAATTAAAGTAATAATCTGACGAAGTAATTCGGCAATGGTGATGGTAATACTGTCTTGTATTTGCGAAAGGTCAGCTGATATTCTAGAGTTAAGTTCACCCACACGACGTTGTGCAAAAAAGGTCATGGGTAGAGTCACTAATTTAAAGTAGGTGTCTTTACGTAAATCGGCTAAGGAGCGTTCAGCTACTTCAACAAACCAAATTACTTTAAGGAAAGTAGTAATAGCTTGAAAGAACAAGATGCCTAATAAAACGATAGCGATAGTATTGATATTAGATAAGCCCTTGCTTAGGTTTGCAGCATCAATTAAATTCCCCATGGCTCTAGGGAATGCTAATGAGGTAAGCGCAGTAAGAATTAAGAAAAATATACCTAAGAAGAATTTTACACGGTAGGGTTTTAGGTATTTTACAAGTGTAATAACCTTCTTTAGCGATTGCTTATTAATTTTTGCTTTGGGTAAGTCGGTTTCTTGTTTACTACCACTATTGAGCTGGGCTCTTCCTTTTGCCATACCTTTTTTTGAGTTATGAGTTGTGAATTATGAGTTATGAATTATGAGTTGTGAGTTAAGTCTAAGTTTATTTGTTAATAATTTACATAAATAACAACTCACAACTCATAATTCACAACTCACAACTTATGTTGTACATTTATCGTCAAATATAGCCAATATTATGACCTAAGTCATGTTATTTGGTACGATTTTAGCTTCAATTTGATTATGAAATACAGATTTCTAACCCTCATACTAAGCGTTTTGTTTTTTTCATGTGAAAAGAATACAAGCGTTACGCTAGATAGTCCTAGCATACAATTTCATTTTAAACATTTATATAAAACGGAAGCCTTGCAAGTTGTTGCAAATAATACCTTGACTTATACGAATGTTAAAGGGAATCAGTGGAACATTAAGAACTTAAAATATTACATTTCTAAAATAATAATTTATAGAGATGATACTATTGGGTATGATGTAAACATGGTTAAACTTATTAATCCAGCAGAAACGAATACGAATTATCATGAGTATACCTTAAGCAATATCCCTGCTGGGCATTATACACGTATGAGTTTTATTTTTGGGATAGATACTGTACGAAATAAATTCTTAGGATTAGGCAATACATCAGAAGCAAATTCTATGGAATGGCCGGATCCATTGGGAGGAGGCTATCACTTTATGCAAATGGAGGGAGTGTATCAGAATGCAAGTAATGTGTTAATGGGCTATGCGATTCATCTCGGAAAGAATCATAATCAGTATTATGGATCATATCCAATCGATTTTACAGCAAAAGATGGTGCTAAGGGAAACATTAACATCACTATGAATGTTGATCAATGGTTCGACGGGTTAAATGATATTGATTTGAATGATGGATATGGTTATATGATGGATGATGATGCCAAGCAATTATTATTTAAACAGAATGCGAACAGTGTATTTTCAATTGAACAATTATGAAAAAGTTAATAGGCATTTTTACGTTTCTCATCGCTTTTATTATTTTTTTGGTATCGTGTACCAAGGACGACGTAAAGCCTGTTGTTGCTGATGTTTATCCAGATACGCTATACAACTTTGTTAGTCCGGAGTTTTTCCCAACGTTTTCTCAGCCTGCAAATAATCCCTTAACAAAACGAGGTTTTGAATTAGGGCGAATGTTATTTTACGATCCGATTTTATCGAGTGATAGTACCATTGCTTGTGCAAGTTGTCATAACCCTGCTTATTCTTTTGCCGATAATAAGAAATATAGTATTGGAGTGAATGCTGCGGTGGGCGATATGCAATCGATGGCATTAATTAATTTAGCTTGGCAGAAGAAATTCTTTTGGAATGGTAGGGCAGGTAGTTTAGAAGAACAAGCACTTGGTCCGATTAATAATCCAATTGAAATGCATGAAACATCTGCTAATGTAGTGAAGAAGCTGATGGCAAGTTCTGTTTACCCTAAATGGTTCAGATCTGCTTTTGGTACCGATCAAATTACACCGGAACTTATTGCAAGGGCAATTGCGCAGTTTGAGCGTTTACTCATATCGAATGGTTCTAAGTTCGATCGTTACCCAGCGATACAAACTCAAGTATTTACTGATGTTTTAGAATTAGAAGGCTTTCAAGTTTTCTTTAACGAGCGCGGACAATGTTTCCATTGCCATGGAGGAGGAGGAACTTTCTTAGCTCATAATTTAGATACCATTTTCAGAGTGAATGGTTTATTGAATGATGTGGAGATTACAGGCAAAGGGTTATATTTTGTTACTAGTTTGCCTCAAGATGAAGGTAAATTTAAAGTGCCGACCCTTAGAAACATTGAACTTACAGGCCCATTTATGCATGATGGTCGATTTAATACCTTAGAAGAAGTAGTGGAATTTTATAGTTCTGGATTAAAACAAAACCGTAACCTTGATATAAACTTTACAAAGAATCAAGAACGATTAGATCAATATGGTGGACTAGGTTTAACTACTCGTGAAAAGCAAGCCTTAGTGAAGTTCATGAAAACCTTTACCGATACAAGTTATACGCATAATCCACTGTTTAAGAACCCATTTCATTAGGGTTTAATTTCTTAAATGCCATATTTTTAGACTTTTGGAACTTAGATGTTACCAAAGGGTTATCTTTTGATAAAATTTACTGTTAAAAACCACATCTCGAGTTTAAAAACCCCGTTTAAACATATTAATGATAAATTATTCTTGTTTATCAACTATATTCTTTTTAATATTACTATAATTAGTAATACTAATATTAGTAACATTCCCCTTTTGTTTAACCCACTAATAGTATTATTAAGAAAAGAATAAAGGGTTTCTTTATTACTATTTTTTCATAATGAATTGATTGTCAGGATAATTATGTCTTGTCGATTTTACGATTAACGCGACCAAGCTTCCGGTACA
>CAJBVG010000047.1 GCA_903958995.1 uncultured bacterium
CTTCTCCTAACGACCATACGTTGAATGCAAAACTAATTTCGAAAGCAGACATCATACCTTTGTCAACTTTTTCTAAGTCGTCTTGAGTAAATCCTTTTGCTGCTAATGAATCGAAGTTAATGTGTGGAGCACCTTTAATAGTTGCATATCCTTTTGCATAATTGATGATCGCATCAATTTGACTTTCGTCATAACCTAAATTTCTTAAGGTTGCTGGAACAGCTTGGTTGATGATTTTGAAATAACCACCACCTGATAATTTTTTGAACTTCACTAAAGCGAAGTCTGGCTCGATACCAGTAGTATCGCAATCCATTACTAAACCAATTGTTCCTGTTGGAGCAATAACAGTTGTTTGAGCATTACGGTATCCGTGTTTCTCTCCTAACTCTACTGCTTTATCCCATGCATTACATGCTGCAGATAATAAATAATCTGGGCAGTATTTAGGATCGATACCTGGAGGCGCAATCTCTAAACCTTCGTAAGCATCAGTTGCGTTGTAAGCTGCATAACGGTGGTTACGCATTACTCGCATCATATCTTTTTTGTTCTCTTCGAATTTTACGAATGGACCTAAGTGTCTAGCCATCTCTGCAGATGTTGCATAAGCTACACCCGTCATGATTGCTGTAATAGCTCCACCAATTGCACGACCTTTATCACTATCATAAGCAATACCTGCAACCATTAACATTGAACCTAAGTTTGCATAACCTAAACCTAATGTTCTGTATTCGTATGATAATTGAGCTACTTCTTGTGATGGGAATTGTGCCATCAAAACTGAAATCTCAAGAACCATTGTCCAGATACGGCAAATGTGCTCGAATCCTTTTACATCAAACTCTAATGTTTGCTCATTAAAGAAGTGACGTAAGTTTACAGATGCTAAGTTACAAGCAGTGTTATCTAAGAACATGTATTCCGAGCAAGGGTTAGAAGCGTTGATTCTTCCTCCTTGTGGACATGTATGCCATTCGTTAATTGTTGTGTCGTATTGTACACCAGGATCTGCACAAGCCCAAGCAGCAAATGCGATATCGTCCCATAATTTTTGAGCTGGAACACTGCTGATTTTTTTGCCGTTTGTACGACCGATTAAATCCCAATCTGTTCCATTCTCTAAAGCACGGAAGAAAGTATTTGGTATACGTACCGAGTTGTTTGAATTTTGTCCAGCAACTGTTCTGTATGCTTCTCCTTCATAGTCAGATGAGTAACCTGCAGCGATTAAAGCAGCAACTTTTTTCTCTTCTTCAACTTTCCAGTTTACGAAACCTACAATTTCTGGGTGATCTAAATCTAAACATACCATCTTCGCAGCGCGACGAGTAGTACCACCAGATTTAATTGCACCTGCAGCACGGTCACCGATTTTTAAGAACGACATCAAACCAGATGAATGACCACCACCTGATAATTTTTCGCTCTCTCCACGGATACGTGAGAAGTTTGTTCCTACACCTGAACCGTATTTGAAGATACGTGCTTCACGAACCCAAAGATCCATGATACCACCTTCGTTTACTAAATCATCATCTACTGATAAGATAAAGCAAGCGTGAGGTTGTGGACGCTCATATGCTGAAGTTGATTTTTCTAATTTCTCTGTTGTTGGATTTACGAAGTAGTGACCTTGTGGTTTACCTGTAATACCATATGAAGAATGTAATCCTGTGTTGAACCATTGTGGTGAGTTCGGTGCAGCCAATTGACCAACGATAGTATATACTAATTCGTCGTAGAAAATTGTTGCATCATCATCTGTTGCGAAGTAATTATAACGCTTACCCCAATCCATCCAGCAATTTGCCATACGATGTGCAACTTGTTATACTGATCTCTCTGAACCTAATGTTCCATCTGCTTGTGGCACTCCAGCTTTACGGAAATATTTCTGAGCAAGAATATCCGTAGCTACTTGTGACCATGAGGCGGGAACTTCTACATCGTTCATTTCGAACACAGCATCTCCTGCTGGATTACGAATGACTGATGTTCTTTTCTCGTACGTGAATAAATCGTACGGACTAACGCCGTCTTTGGTGAAATAGCGATTCAATTTCATCCCTTTTCCTTTTGTCTCTTTTTTGCTCATTGTATTTCTGTAATTAACTGATTTGGTTATTGTAGGCACTTCGAAAAAAGTAGAAGTGTTTTTCATCAAATTTAATGTACAGCGATACCTGCTTCAAATTGAGTTTTCCACACCCTCGAGCTTTATGCACCCCTACAAGAAGTTAAATGCTATAAAACGAAGAAAACCAATGTTTTGCCTATGTGGAAAACATTGGTTTTCGGTAATTTTTTGCTGAAAATCAGCTCAAAGTTCAACTAGTCAATCTTACTGATTTTAATAGTATTAGTACGTCCACTTCGTCCGATAGGAGTGCTAGCCGTATTAATTACTGCATCACCTTTCTTCACTAATTTATGATGTTTCAGAATGCCGTTCACATCTTTCATGGTTTGGTCGGTACTCTCAAACTTGTTATAGTAGAATCCTCTTACCCCCCAAACTAAGCTTAATAAACATAGCAATGATTTGTTCGAAGTAAAGATAAATGTTAATGCTTTTGGTCGGTGACTAGAAATTCGGAATGCAGTATAACCGGAATGGGTCATCGATACAATTCCTATTGCTTCATTTTGTTCTGCTAAAGTACAAGCTGAATAACATATACTATCCGAAGTAAATGTAGCCGAATTTTTATGAGGTGCTTGCATTTGCATATATGGATAACCGGATTTTTCCACATTTCTAATAATGATTTGCATCGCATTGATTACCTCTAAAGGATATTCACCTACCGATGTTTCACCGCTTAGCATTACTGCATCAGCTCCATCTAATACTGAGTTAGCTACGTCATTAACTTCTGCTCTTGTTGGACGAGGATTAGTAATCATACTCTCCATCATTTGAGTAGCAATAATTACAGGCTTAGCATGCTCTAAACATTTCTTAACGATTAGCTTTTGTATCATTGGAACTTCTTCCATTGGGCACTCTACTCCTAAGTCACCACGAGCCACCATTACCGCATCAGTTGCTTGAACAATCTCGTCAAGGTTAATTAATGCTTCTGGTTTTTCAATTTTCGCAATGACACGTGCTTGTGAACCACGCTTCTTAATAATCGCTTTTAATTCTATAATATCTTTTGCCTCACGAACAAATGATAAGCCCACCCACTCTACACCTTGCTTTAAAATAAAATCTAAATCTTTTAAATCTTTTGGGGTTAAACTTGGAATCGACACTTTAGTATCTGGCAAGTTAACGCCTTTGTTCGATGATAAGATACCACCATAAATTACCTTCACTTTTACAGTATCTTTTCTATTTGAACTAATTACTTTAAACTGAAGTTTACCATCGTCTAATAAAATAATTTCTCCTGGCTTAACATCTTTAGGAAAAGCTAAATAAGAGATGTATGCTTTTTCAGAATCACCAATACACTTCTTCGTAGTCATAGTGTACTCTTGGTTTTTCTTTAAGAAAACTCCATTGTTTAACATTTCACCAACACGGATTTTCGGGCCTTGTAAATCGGCTAAAATACCTACGTGTAAATTATGTTTATCGTTAATTTCTCTAATCGTTTTAATAAGCTTCGCTAGATCTTCATGCTTGCCGTGTGAAAAGTTGATACGGCAAATATCCATACCCGCTTTGATCATCTTTAACAACACTTCTTTTGATGAAGAAGCTGGTCCTAAGGTTGCAACAATTTTGGTTCTATTATGATATACTTTCATAAAATGTATTTTTTGTTCAAGATAATTATTTATCCAAACATAAGATATTTTTTTGAATTAGTGTACTTGTTACAATTAGTATTCAGTATTGAGATGATAGATATTAGAAGAAAAGGAGATTTTCTTTCGATTTTAGGGAATAAGGGTCAATCGGGTAAGAGGATTGCACGATTTCAATTTTATTGAGGAGTTGAATAAATTCTTTTTGATCTTCTTCCGATAAAATTTCGGTGCTAATTATAAAAAAGTCAGTTTGCTTACTTTCTGGAATAATATAAGAATTCCCACTTTTATTACTGAGTAAATAGAGGTCGGTTTCGCTGTTCACCATGCTGAATTTAAAGCAGGAGTGGTAAGATTCTTCGCCGAAGTCGCTGTATATGAGGAGATCGTCAATTCGAGTAAATCGCAAGGGTAATGCGTTATTAATGAACCAGCATAGGCGATAATCGCGAACAGAGGAGCTAATCCCGATCACAGAAATATCAAAATTGTAGTCTACTCGAAGTATTTTCTTACTCAATGCCTTAAAATTATTTGTCAAAATTAATAAAAAAGACTACTATTGAGCTAGAAAAAGCACAGATAGGGCTGTTTAAGCAAACATTAAATTTATTTTTTGTTATTTGTTATAATATCTTTTTCTTTGCACAGAATTATTAAAAACCTAAATATTAAAATTATGTCAGATATTGCATCAAGAGTAAAAGCAATTATTGTAGAGAAGTTGGGTGTTGACGAAAGTGAAGTAACGCCAGAGGCAAGCTTTACCAACGACTTAGGTGCTGATTCACTGGATACAGTTGAATTAATCATGGAATTTGAAAAAGAATTTAACATCGCTATTCCAGATGAGCAAGCAGAAACTATCGGTACGGTAGGTCAAGCGGTATCTTATTTAGAAAAGAACGTTAAGTAATCAATCTCTCTTAACAACCTTATGGAATTAAAAAGAGTAGTAGTTACAGGTATTGGAGCACTGACTCCACTGGGGAATTCTGTTCCTGAATTTTGGAAGAATTTGGTAGATGGAGTCAGTGGTGCTGATATTATTACTCATTTTGATGCCTCTAAATTCAAAACGCAATTTGCTTGCGAGGTAAAGAATTTTCAAATTGAAAATTACCTTGACAGAAAAGAAGCGAGAAAATTAGATCCTTTTGTACATTATGCATTAGCTTCTACCGAAGAAGCCGTAAAAGATGCAAACATTGATTTTGATACCCTAGACCGCGATCGAGCGGGTGTAATTTGGGGTTCGGGAATAGGTGGTTTGCGTACTTTTATCGATGAAGTAACGAACTTCAATGCAGGCGATGGTACTCCACGTTTCAATCCATTCTTCATTCCGAAAATGATTATTGATATTGCTCCAGGGCATATTTCTATTAAATACGGATTAAGAGGTCCAAATTTTGCAACAGTTTCGGCATGTGCATCTTCAACAAACGCCATTATTGATGGTTACAACTACATTCGTTTAGGAATGGCCGACATGATTATTGCCGGTGGTTCTGAAGCAAGTGTTAACGAAGCAGCAGTAGGTGGTTTTAATGCTATGCATGCTTTATCAACTCGTAATGATTCTCCAAAAACTGCTTCTCGTCCATTTGATTTGGATCGTGAAGGTTTTGTTTTAGGTGAAGGAGCTGCGACTTTGATTTTAGAAGAATACGAACATGCAAAACGCAGAGGTGCGAAAATCTATGCAGAAATTGCAGGTGGTGGTTTATCCGCAGATGCTAATCACATCACCGCTCCACATCCAGATGGATTAGGCGCGAAAAACGTAATGAAAAATGCTATGCGTGATGCTGGTATGGTCCCAGAAGATCTTGATTATATCAATGTTCACGGTACCTCAACTCCTCTTGGAGATATTAGCGAAACCAAAGCCATTATTTCATGCTTCGGTGATCATGCATATAATTTAAATATCAGTTCTACGAAGTCAATGACTGGTCACTTGTTGGGTGCCGCAGGTGCACTTGAAGCAATCGCTTCAATTTTATCTGTTCAAAACGACATTATACCTCCAACAATAAATCACTTCACCGACGATCCTCAATTCGACTCGCGTTTGAACTTAACTTTTAACAAAGCTCAAAAGCGTGTAGTACGTGCAGCTCTTAGCAATACGTTCGGATTTGGTGGTCATAATGCATCTGTTATTTTCAAAAAAGCAGAATAATTATTCTTTTTGAAAAATATATACTTTTTATTGATGCAAGTTTTTGTGTTAGTTGTTAATCATTGCGTATGCCAATTGGTGTTTTAAAACTCTTCACTTCTCCCCATAAAAAAGACTTAAGAGCCTTGCGTAATATCTTAGGATTTATTCCTGGAAATTACTCTCTGTATCGTTTAGCCTTACGCCATAAATCTATGGCAATAGATACTCATAAAAAGGGTGTTAAAAATAGCAATGAACGTTTAGAGTTTCTTGGAGATGCTATATTAGGCTCGGTTGTAGCTGAAGTGCTCTTTAAAAAATTCCCCTATAAAGACGAAGGTTTCTTAACTGAAATGCGTTCGAAAATGGTTAATCGTTCTCACCTCAATAGCTTATCCAAAAAAATGGGTATTGGAGATATGATTGATTATGATGCTAAATTAAATAATCAAGGAAATAAAAACTCTTCGTTATTCGGTGATGCTTTTGAAGCAATAATTGGTGCCATATATCTTGATAAGGGTTACGAATTTACTCGTCATTTTATCATCAATAGAATTTTAATTCCTCATGTCGATATCGATCAACTCGAACAAACAGAGTCTAATTTCAAAAGCAGATTACTAGAATGGTCGCAGCGCGAAGGCAAAGAAGCTGTGTTCGAATTACTCGATGAAAAAAGTCATGGCCAATCTCGTTTATTTACCGTTCGTGTATTAATCAATGGCGAAGAAATGGGAACAGGACAAGATTTCAGTAAAAAGAATGCTGAAAAGAATGCGGCAGAAAAAGCTTGCTTAGCCTTAAATATACTAGCATGAGAAATATACTCGGAGCACTGTATTTAGCTTACGGACTTATTGTGTTCTTTGCAGTAATGCTAATCTTTTTACCATTTATTATCCTCGCATCTTTTATACCCAATAAATACGGATCCACTATTCCATTTTTCTTTTTACGTTGTTGGTCCTATCTATTCTCTTATTTAACCCTTTTCTTTTACTCTGTACATGGGTCAGAAAAAGTTGATAAAAGCAAACCATACATTTATGTAGCAAATCATGGCTCATACTTAGATGCTACAGCTGTTGTAATATCAGCGCCTACAGCTTTTAAGCCATTAGGTAAAATAGAAATGTCGAAAGTTCCTTTGTTTGGTTTTATTTACCAAAGAGTAGTGGTTATGGTAAATCGTAGCACTAAGGAAAGTAGAGCAGAAAGTGTAGAAAAATTAAAAGTTGTTTTAAAAAATGGAATATCAATATTAATTTTTCCTGAGGGAACAATGAATAGAACTGCTGGTCCATTGAAAGATTTTTATGATGGAGCTTTTCGAATTGCTATTGAAACACAAACTCCAATTGCTCCTTTCGTTGTTATCAATGCTAGAAAACTAATGCCTCGTAATAACCCATTAACAGTACATCCTGGACGAATGCATACCTATTTCGCTGATCCTATTGATGTCTCTTCTTATACAGCAGAAGATGTTGAAGTATTAAAATTGCGCGTCTATAAATTGATGGAAGATATGATTCTTCAGCATCAACAATAATAAAATTTTCATGTCTAAAAATCTAAAAGTACACCTTGCACTTTTTGTAGTTTCATTAATTTATGCTGCAACATTTAGCATCGCTAAAGAAGTAATGCCAGCTTATATTAAACCGATGGGTTTAATTGGCATTCGAGTTTGGGGAGCAATTGTTTTATTATGGATTACACATGCATTATTTGTTCACGAAAAAATTACGGACAAAAAAGATTACCTCATATTATTAAAGTGTGCAGTATTCGGAGTTGCAGCAAATATGTTATTATTCTTTAAAGGACTTGCTATAACTACGCCCATTAATGGAGCAATTTTAATGGTTACTACGCCTTTATTTGTTGGCTTCTTCTCCTTTTTTATTTTAAAAGAAAAAGCAACAGCAGTTAAAATTATTGGTTTATTGTTAGGAGTAAGCGGTGCAATTTTATTACTGGTTGGTCCGAAATTATC